>CAXGXG010000001.1:0-20403 GCA_964013525.1 uncultured Alphaproteobacteria bacterium
CCAATCCGCCCCTTGTTTGCCAAGGGCTTTTTGAACGAAACATTGGTGATGTGTACTGTTCTTTCCTATGATCAGGAAAACTCTCCTGACATTCTGGCAATGGTTGCAGCGTCAGCCGCACTGACCATTTCCGGTATGCCTTTCATGGGCCCGATCGGTGGCGCCCGCGTGGGTTACATCAATGAAGAGTTCGTATTGAACCCGACACCCGCCCAAATGGAAGAAAGCGCATTGGATCTGATCGTTGCCGGTACACGTGAAGGTGTATTGATGGTTGAATCCGAAGCGAACGAACTGACAGAAGAAGTTATGCTTGATGCTGTTATGTTCGGTTGGAAAGGCTGCCAAGAAGTTATCGACAACATCATCAAACTGGCAGAGCAAGCGGCAAAAGAGCCATGGGAGCTTCCAAAGGCTGATATGGATACAGATGCCCTTCAAAAGAAAATTGCAAAAGAAGTCGGTAAAGACATCGAAAAAGCATATGGCATCAAAGAAAAGCAAGACCGCCAAAACGCACTGGCAGAGGCCCGTGCCAAAGCGGTTGAGAAATTCGTTGATACAGATGCAACACCAGCCATTACAGAACAGATTGTCGGCAAGATGACAAAAGCCATCGAATCTGATGTTGTTCGCGGCCAAATCCTGAAATCAGGCGATCGTATTGATGGCCGTACAACCACAGACATCCGCAACATCAAAGCGGAAGTTGGCATCTTGCCACGCGTTCACGGCTCTGCCCTTTTCACACGTGGTGAAACACAGGCAATCGTTGCTGCAACATTGGGTACAGCCCAGGACGAGCAACGTTTTGACAGCCTGGATGGTGATCAAACAACAAACTTCCTGCTGCATTACAACTTCCCTCCCTATTCTGTGGGTGAAGCGGGCCGCGTTGGACCTCCGGGTCGTCGCGAAATCGGTCATGGTAAATTGGCATGGCGTGCATTGAACCCATTGCTGCCTGCCAAGGAAGACTTCCCTTACACATTGCGTGCCGTGTCCGAGATCACCGAATCAAACGGTTCGTCCTCTATGGCGACAGTTTGCGGAACATCTTTGGCGCTGATGGATGCGGGTGTTCCATTGAAAAAGCCGGTGGCCGGTATTGCCATGGGCCTGATCAAGGAAGATGACAAGTTTGCTGTTCTGTCTGATATTCTGGGTGATGAAGATCACTTGGGCGATATGGACTTTAAAGTTGCCGGCTCTAAAGACGGGATTACAGCCCTGCAGATGGATATTAAAATTACATCCATCACCGAAGAAATCATGCGCACCGCTGTGGCACAAGCCAAAGAAGGCCGCCTGCATATCTTGGGTAAAATGTCAGAGGCTCTGGAAACATCACGTGAACAGCTGTCTGACTATGCACCGCAAATCCACACCATCAAAATTCCTGTCGATAAAATCCGTGAGGTTATCGGATCCGGTGGTTCTGTTATTCGCGAGATTACAGAAAAAACCAATACGAAAATCGACATCGAAGAAGACGGTACAATCAATGTTGCCGCCGTTGATGGTGATTCTGCTAAGAAAGCCTTGGATTGGATTAAAGACATCGTTGCCGAGCCTGAAAAGGGTGAAATCTATCACGGTAAAGTCGTTCGCATCGTTGATTTCGGCGCCTTCGTCAACCTGATGGGCAAAACAGATGGCTTGGTTCATATCTCTGAAATCAAGGATGAGCGCATCGGTGCCGTCTCTGACGTTCTGGAAGAAGGACAAATGGTTTACGTCAAGTGTCTAAACATCGACAACAAGGGCAAAATCAAATTGTCTATGCGTGTTGTTGATCAGGAAACAGGCGAAGAAATCGAAAAGTCTGATGACAAGAAACAAGCTGCTGAAGGCTAAGCCCTGAGCATAAAGCTTAAAACATTAAGGCGGGGCCATGGGTCCCGCCTTTTTTATGGTTTGCGCCCATAAACCAGCGTCTTAGCCGCAGTTGACATGCCACCTTTCTTTGCATCATAAAAGCCCGGGTTTTCGACCTTATAGCCTTTAGCATCTACGAACGTTACTTTTTCAAAAGCTTTAGCGGCCTTTGATACCAAGCGGGCATTCTCTGATCGCAGTTCGCGCTTTCTCCTCCCACTTAGGTAGTCAGCCTCTTCAACAGCAACAGATAAAGATCTGTCACCTTCAAACACGTTACGCTTCATATAGTCAATATCCGCGGGGTGTCCAACGGCTATGAGGTCTTCATTGATCTGGGTTCGCTCTTCCATAGCAAGCGCTTGCTTGATCTTACTCCAAACACCTGTCATGTTTCCCCCCCAATAATGATCATTTATTACTTTGAAAACTGAGGAAACAATGTTACCTCAGTTGAATAATGACAGACAAAAGTTAAGTTAAGTTATTTTAAGCAAGGTAGAGCGCTTATGAAATTTCCTCCAGTTATCGGTCACCGTGGTGTGCGCGGTTATGCCCCTGAAAATACCTTGGCCGGTTTTCATACAGCGGCCGATATGGGCGTTGAGATGGTTGAGTTTGATGTCAAACTGACCAAGGATGGGGTTCCCATTGTGTTTCACGACAGCAATTTCAAACGAATAACAGGTTTAAATGCCAAGGTTGCCGACCATACCTTGGACCAGATACAAGAAATGGATGCAGGACGGCATTTTGGGGAAAGCTTTATCGGCGAACCCATTCCTACACTTGAAGACGTTTTGGACGTCTGCATTGAACGCAGCCTGGCGGTAAATATTGAAATCAAACCCTGTAAAGGACGCGAAGTTGAAACAGCAGAGGCCGTGCTGGATGAGGCCACACGCACATGGCCGGATGACCTGCCCCTTCCCCTGATTTCCAGCTTTAAATATCCCTGTCTGGAGGCGGCTTTGAATATGGCGCCTGGTTGGCCTCGTGGCTTTTTAATAGATGAAAGCAAGGATCGCGATCCAAACTGGCGCAAGATGTTTGATTACATTCAGGCCACCACAATTAATTGCAACGGCAATTTCGTGAATGATGAGATGATGGCAGAGTATCTGGAATGTGAGGTTCCCGTTTTGGCCTATACGATTAACGATCCGCGCCGTGCGTTAGAATTGTTTGATATGGGTGTGACGTCTGTGTTCAGTGACGAGCCGGATCTGATATGGGATGCCATCGGCGAATACAGTTGACATAACAGCGCGCTATTGGTAGTTTTCTTCATATTATCTATGAAGAGAGCATGCCATGAACCACCCTAAAATAGACAAGATCATCCATTTTCGCGAAGGCTATATTCTTGTTTGTGATCAGGGTCTATATTTCAAACCCATCAGCGGCCCCACGGCCTATCAGTTGCGTGCCGACCGCAAGCAAGAGCTGTTGGGCAAACATCATTATGCTTTTACCAGTGCAAGCGGCATTAAATATGATCTGACGTTTGAATATGATCAGGATGAATTTATTGCCGCACGATTAATCTATGGCGATTATCGCAGCAAAGGGACAGATGTTTCTGCAGAATCTGTCGCGAAAATGAATATTCATCTTGAAAACGCCACGCTTGAGATGCGCAAGAAACAGGATCCGCCTTACGTTCAATGTGCAGCCAGTTTTCCGGATGGTCGTTCATTGTTGTTGGTACGCAATATGATTGGAAAGCCCAGCGAGAGCCTGTTTATTAGTGACCATGATGGTAATTATACCCAGATAAAGATTAAAAGCGGCGTTCAGGGTGGCAGTATGCTGATGTACAAAACAGAAAATGACAAAGAGGTTGTCTTTGAACACGGCCGTCACGCAATCTATGATGGGCAAATGTTGAGCGCAGATAAGCAAATCGGAACACCCGCAGCCTATGGCCTCAATATTGAGATGCCATCCGAACATCACGATCCGTTTTCTATGGCAACCGACCATTTGCGGATTGTTTTTCGTGAACAGCAATCAAAGCGTTTGCGCGATCAGACGTCGACCGCACCGCGTCGCTAACGATCACTCGCAGATATTGTCTAATGTTTCCTTTTTTGGCATACCGACGATGTTAAAACCACAATCAACGTAGTGGTTTTGACCGGTCACAGCCTTGCCCATGTCGCTGAGGAAATAAAGGGCGGCATTGCCAACCTCTTCCAGATCGACGGAACGGCCCAATGCCGAAGATTGGGTCGTATATTTAAATGTATGGCGCGCATTGCCAATGACAGCGCCCGCCAATGTACGCATTGGACCCGGTGAAATGGAATTCACACGAATATTGTCCGCGCCCAGATCACAAGCCAAATAGCGAACGGAAGCTTCCAACGCAGCCTTGGCAACACCCATAACATTGTAATTTGGCATTACGCGTTCGGACCCTAAATAAGTCAGTGTAATCATACTGCCACCATTTGGCATCATCGCGCGGGCGCGGCGGGCAATTGATGTGAAGGAATAGCAGGAAATATGCATGGAATTTTGAAAGTTTTTCAGTGTCGTATCCGCATAATCACCCTTTAACTCTTCCTTGTCAGAATAGGCAATGGCGTGAACAACGAAATCAATTTCATTCCATTCATCTTTTAATTTGGCAAAAAGGCTATCCAGGCTGTCTTCGTCAGAAACGTCACATTCCCAAACCTTGTCAGCGCCAATGCCTTCAGCTAATGGCTTAACGCGTTTTCCAAAGGCATCGCCTTGGTAGGTAAAGGCCATTTCCGCACCTTCTTCGTGCAGCTTCTTGGCGATACCCCATGCGATCGAACGATCGTTGGCAACGCCCATCACCAAACCCTTTTTACCCTTCATCATACCTGTCATATATTGCCCCTGATAAACCCTTTTATATTAAAATACTGATTAATCCTGATATTTTGCAAAAACCAATGTTGCGTTCGTTCCGCCAAAGCCGAAGCTGTTAGAGAGAACTGCGTTAATTTCAGCATCTTTGCTTTCACGGACAATTGGGAAGCCCTCAGCCTCTGGGTCAAGGTTTTCAATATTGGCAGATCCGGATACGAAACCGTTTTGCATCATCAGCAGGCTGTAGATCGCCTCCTGCACGCCTGTTGCGCCCAAGGAATGACCCGTCAGGGATTTGGTTGATGAAATCATTGGCACGTCGTTGCCAAAGATATCTTTAATCGCTTTCAGCTCGACGATGTCACCGGCTGGTGTCGATGTACCGTGTGTGTTGATGTAATCAATTTTGGTCCCTTCCGGCACTGTCGATAGCGCCATTTTCATAGAACGCATTCCGCCCTCGCCGGATGGAGCAACCATATCATGTCCGTCAGACGTTGCGCCATACCCCACCAGCTCGCCATAAATTGTGGCGCCACGCGCTTTGGCATGTTCCAATTCCTCAAGAACCAATACACCTGCGCCGCCGGCAATGACAAAACCATCACGGTTTGCATCATACGGGCGTGATGCCTTTTCAGGTGTGTCGTTATATTTGGATGACATGGCACCCATACCGTCGAACATGACGCTCAGCGTCCAGTCCAGCTCTTCGCTACCGCCGGCAAAGACAATATCCTGCTTGCCCAGCTGAATCTGTTCTGCCGCATTTCCGATGCAATGCGCTGATGTGGAACAGGCAGAGCTGATGGAGTAATTGACACCCTTGATTTTAAAAGGCGTTGCCAATGTGGCCGAGGCAGTGGATGCCATTGTGCGCGGAACCATGTAAGGCCCGATACGCTTTGGCCCTTTTTCACGGGTAATATCAGCAGATGCGACAACATTTGATGTTGATGCACCGCCGGATCCCATAATGATACCTGTGCGCTCGTTGGAAACATCTGTCTCAGAAAGGCCAGAATCCTCAATCGCGCGTTTCATGGCAACATAATTGTAAGCAGACCCATCGCCCATAAAGCGGCGAAGCTTGCGATCAATCAAACCGTCTTCGGTGAGATCAATTTTGGGCTCTCCATGAACCTGACTGCGAAAGCCGAGCTCTTCGTATTTGTCAGCTTTGACAATACCAGATTTCATGTTTTTCAGGGATTGGATGACCGTTTCCTTGTCACTTCCGATACAGGAAACAATTCCCAAACCTGTTACCACTACACGACGTGTCATATCTTTTAGTCCTTATAATCAGTTATCTTGATTTGCGCTGTTACAGCGATCAGTCTTTCAGGCGTTTGTTCTCAAACAAACCCACCTTCAAATCTTTGGCTTTGTAAATATCTTTGCCATCAACGTTAACGGTACCATCAGCCGTGCCTAGGACAAGGCGGCCATTCACCACACGTTTTAAATCGATGGTATAGGTGACCAATTTATGTTCAGGCAAAACCATGTCCGAGAATTTAACCTCGCCCACTCCCAATGCACGGCCGGAGCCTTTCGCCCCTGTCCAGCCCAAGAAAAAGCCGGTCAGCTGCCAAAGGGAATCAAGTCCCAGACATCCGGGCATTACCGGATCACCTTCAAAATGGCATTCAAAGAACCACAGGTCCGGGCGGATATCGTATTCTGCGACGATTTGCCCCTTACCATAGGCACCGCCCTCCTCCGAGATGTGTGTAATGCGATCGAACATCAACATCGGCGGCATTGGCAACTGCGCATTCCCGCGGCCGAACATATGGCCTTTTGCACATTCAATAATTTCGTCGTAGCTATAGGCGTTTTTCTTTTCAAATGACATATCGGCCCTCTTCTTGTTAATCGCAATGTATGTTGTGACGTTTTATATACGTTTTTTAATGAAAAATGACAAGCTTTGCATTCGTTCTAATCTTGGGATGACAGGTTCAGGCCCTGCATCAAACCGGACCGCAAAAGCATTTTTGCCAACGACGGCTGAATAAAATTCATATCCGGCCCCGACACGAGCGCTGCCATCCGGCCGCCTGTTCTGGCCACTGTGACCGCCTGCGCAACAGGGTCTTCCAGACCGACCATTTCAAAGAACTCGTCAAACACCTCACGAAATTCATCGATGTCGCGGACAACACCTGTCGACCCGTCGTCATTTGCACTGTTTAGCCCGCGCCACAATTGTGATCCGCTCATCCCGTGACGTATAGCTTCCGAAGACATGACGACAACCATTTCATCAGCCGTATCCGCCTCTTCTTCATCCGCGTAATAGGCACCACAGGTCGCCCCCAGCGTTAAAAGCACATCGGGTAAAGACCAATCCTCGCCCAAATAGTCCTCAATCATAATATCGGCAAACTCTTGCGTGCCCATTTCAAAGACGACCGCCATCATCACAGCTTCAATCATCATACGCAGAGATTCGGGGATGGAAAAGTCGTATTCTTCCTGTAAAACCATCAGTTCGTTAAAAGCGATCGCAATGATAATTTCGTGAACATCTTCCAAACCCTTTGGCAACCGCTCTGCAGATTCGCGGGCAATATCGCGCCCGCATTCTGCATAGGCATCAATCTCAACCGGCGACGGCAACATATGTTTGGCCAGATTGTCCGGCACAGGTGTAACATGAAGCAGCTGGGATATACGGTGAAAGCTCTGCTCCATAACGGCATCAGGCTCTTCATATTCAATGAGGGTTTCCGTCATCATACCGGACAAAACCAGCAAGAAAACCTCAGGATCAAAATCACCGGCTTCATTTTTAGCCGTGTGTTTCAGGATCGCGTCGATCGCTTTGGCTTCTTCTATCAGTTCAGGGGTATCCAATGGGTCCGCTATCGTTTATCAATTAATCTTCAAAAACTTCGTGGTCATAAACGCCCCACATAGCGGATTTCGGCATCCAGCCGTCATAATTTAGAACATCAACATAGCACCAATCCTGAAGGCATTCTTCAACACCGACGATTACACCAGGTTCAACTTCGGCCAATGGACGTGATGATGTTTCAGGTTTGCTGAAAACGCGGTGCTGATTTGGGCGGATAACCGCTGTGCGTCGGCCGGACAGCAGGCTTTGATGTACCCAGCCTTCGTCCCCGTCGAGGGTACGAATTTCACGCCAGACATCAAATTCCCTTATAATTTCAACGGGCAAAGATTCACGCACCAAAACCCATGTGATCGGATATTGCAGGCCGGGGCCTGTGCGCATATTCACCTCGTCAGAGGCAAGCGTCACAAAGCGCGGAACCTGAAGCCCACTGGCGGCTGTACGGAATGATTGTCCGCTTTCATCCTTGCTTTGCGCAAAAGACAGGGCGGCCTGGGCAATGCAAAACGCCAGGGCTGCAAACAAATATAAAACACATCTCATAAACTTGCTCTTCAACATAAAGGACAGTCTAGCAAATTTTCCGCAGAAAAAAACCTTTTCATCATGGAAAACCACTGGTCATAATCGTTTTCCCATAGGCAAATTTATGATATGTTGCGCCCATGAGCAAAGTTGACCATGAAAATTTTCGCATCAGTGTCGCCCCTATGATGGGCTGGACCGACAGGCATGACAGGTATTTCCTGCGTATTATATCGCCGAATATCTGGCTTTACACCGTCATGCTAACGACCGGCGCCCTTATACACGGCAATGCGCGTTTTCACCTCGAATACAACGACGCGGAACATCCCATCGCATTGCAGTTGGGCGGGTCCGAGCCCGAGGATATGGCCAAAGCCGTTAAAATTGCAGAACCTTACAATTATGATGAATATAACATCAATTGCGGTTGCCCCAGCGACCGCGTTCAACGCGGCGCATTTGGCGCGTGTCTTATGGCAGAGCCTGAACGCGTTGCCAATTGCGTGGATGCCATGAAACAGGTGACAGATACACCTGTCACTGTCAAAACGCGGATCGGTATTGATGAGCAGGATTCTTATCAGTTTTTGGTCGATTTTGTCGGCACGATAGCGGAAAAAGGGTGCGAGCTGTTTACAATCCACGCGCGCAAGGCCTGGCTGAACGGCCTAAGTCCCAAGGACAACCGCACCATCCCACCGCTGAATTGGGAGCGTGTCTATCAGCTTAAGCGTGATTTCCCCCACCTCAAGATTGAATTGAACGGGGGCGTGAAAACGATTGATCATATGAATGAGGCAGCACAAAACTGCGATGGCGTTATGATCGGCCGCGAGGCTTATCAAAATCCGTATTTATTAGCAGAGATTGAGCGCGCTTTTTATGGCAATGTTTCTCCTCTCACACGGCCGGGGGTCGCCGCAGCACTCAAACCTTATATAGATGCCGAGATTGAAGCCGGCACCAAGTTGAAGGATATCACAAGGCATATCCTTGGTTTATTTCATGGAGAATACGGTGGAAAACTATGGCGCCGTACCCTCAGCGAAAAAGCGCACAGCGGCGATTTCGGTTCCGAACTACTAGACCTTGCACTTTCCCACACAAAACGGTAATTTTAAAGTTGCCGTAAATAGGGGTATTTCCGGCGGAAACCAGCGTTTAAGGTCACATGTCTCAGCGAGATTGGCAAAGATTACCACAAGAAGAGGCTTCGATCGTCATGCGGACGATCGGCGATGCGGCTGATTCTGCCGTCTTTTCTGTCCAGATGACTGAAGTGACATGTAAACCCCTGCCCTTTTATAACAAGTTCAAGCTTTACCGCTTAATCAATTACGCAACAATGCCATGCTTTAAAATGGATTATCTGGGCGACGGTGATGCCGGCAATTTCTTTCCGCTGGATGGCCTAGCCAACACGCTGTATGACGTCAATGATAATGACGCGATTGAACTGTCGCGGGATACGGTCACCTCATATCTGGACTTCTTTTTTGCCCAGGTCCAAGGGCCTGAGGGTGACATTTACCTCATCAAATCAGCCAATGCCTTACCAATGCTGAATTCTCTGCCGGAAAACCAGCAAGACAAAATCCGTGAACATTTTCAGAACATTCAAATTCGTGAAACGGATGAACAGGACGGGTTTTTGGTGCATGCCTCCCTCTATTATGGCGGGACATTGTTATCCGCAGATATTCATGTGAAAAAAACCGGACAAATCAGCGTCCAAAACCAAAAGCTGATGTTGCGCGGCATACACTTCCCCTCAGCACCCGTTGATTACACATATATGGATGATGAAACATGAGCGAACAGAGCGATTTTGACGCACAGTCACTTGATTTCTTATCGAACACAAAAAAGCCGAACCTGCCCCCATCTGAAAAAATGGTTAAATTCGGGCTGGAGATGCTGTCGCATTCCTCAATCGGGATCGGGCTTTTGGATTATATCCGCGAAAACAATGTAAAAATTTCGGTAACGACCGGCCCGAAGGAACGCGCGTTTTCCCCAGACGGTAAAAATGTCGTCATAGTTCTGCGTGCAGTCAATCCGGCGAACCCTTCTCGGTTTGTTTTGTTGCTGGTTGGCGGCATTCGTGAGTTGATGCAGGAAAACTCAGACGACCTGGCCACCCCTCCACCCAGCAAAGACGGGCAAACCGTGCTGGAACAGATGCGTATAAAAGACGCTGACAGATTAACGTACATGTGCGGGTTTGCCTATGAAATTAACCAAATATTAACCTTTTCGAATTACCATATAATTGAAGAATTAAAAGATATGGGCCATGAAAAAGCCTGGACAATCTTTGAAAACGGCTTATATCAATATGGTATAGAGGAGAAAAAATAATGGCATTTGCAGGTTTTGAAAAAATTCGTGAGAAGATGTTTGGTGAGTACGACCATTCTGGCAAGCAAAAAGAAATGATTCTTGAGCAGAACAGCGACCGTTTCGGTGGTTGGGAGCGCATGAAGGATCGCAATGCTTATATGAATGGTGAAATCGGCCCAAAAGCCGAAGCACCTAAAAACAGCTTCTAAATTTAAAAAGTGATTCTAATCATGAAAAACCGCCATTTGGGCGGTTTTTTTATTCATTATTTGACTGCAGATTTTTGCGGGCGGTTATTTAATTTCCAGTTGTGTTGGAAAAAGCCAAGTTGGGTTTCGGCATCAATATATTGGGGATAATATCCCTGCAACCACGCTTTGATATCTCCGTTTTTAAAATCCTTGCTGACCCACTCCATATATTGCGGAACACGAACCGTATTGTCTTTAAACTTTACGCCCTTGGTTTCATTTTGGAAACTGACCAAAACCTGATCACGCAACTGCCCATCTATACGGGCTGCGGTATAGGCTTCGCGTCTAATGTCAGGGCAAGAAATTGAACCCATATTCATTGCAAAATTCATGCGGGGGTCACCCATGGGGCGTATAATATCATCTTTGATTTGATTGAGCGTATATTCGTTTTTGCCGATTTTCCATTTATAGGTGGAGCCAGGCCCCTTCAATGCGTCCCCTTGATTCTTAATCGTTTCCTGCTCCCCGGTGCGGGTAATCATATCGATGGTCAGCAGGTTATAGGCATTTAACCAAAAGGCCTTTTTTGCGGCCATGGATTTTAACGTATCGGGATTTGTATCCAACAGGCTCAACATCGCCTTTTCATGGCGGGGGTCTGCGGCCCATGCTTGGTAATCTATACCGATGTAATTTATATCGTCCTTTTCGGCGGGGGATGCGTAGGCCTTTAATAGGCCGTTATAATGTGTGTGATATGCAAATGCGCCCGTGCTGGAAAATACAAGCACCGTAAATGCAAACAAAACAATCGAAAGACTTTTAAAAAACGACATAGTCACCCCGCTTAAAACCGCTGTTGCATGTACCAACGCTTAAAACCGCCATGGGTTCACCGAAAAGTTAACAAAAGTTAACTGGCAGCCACTTCGCTTTTAACCTGGAAGGATTCCCCGCACCCACAACGGGCCGCCTCATTCGGGTTGTTAAAAACAAATTGCGATTGCAGCGTGTCTTCAACAAAATCCATTTCGCTACCCAAAATGTACATAATGGCCATTGGATCAATGAATACAACCGCCCCGTCCTGTTCGACCTTTTCCTCACCTGCCACGTGCTCATGCGCATATTTAATATCATAGGCATGGCCCGAACATCCAGTTGAGGTAATCTTGATACGAAGCCCCAGAATTGCATCATCAGCACGCGCCATAAGTGACTTTACGCGCTCCACAGCTGCATCCGTTAATGTAATGATTTGTTTTGCCATTGGTTATCGCGCCTTTTTAGAACATATTCAGTTGAAGTTTTGCGGTTTCCGCCATAAAACTGGGATCCCACGGCGGGTCCCAAATCAATTCAACATCTATGGGGCCGACCCCTTCAACGGTGCGGATTGCATCCTGTACCATGCCAGGCATCTCGCCCGCAACAGGACATCCGGGTGCGGTCAGGCTCATTTTGACGAACACTTCGTTTTTGTCTGTGATATCGACAATATAAATCAGGCCAAGCTCATAAATATTAACTGGGATTTCGGGGTCATAGACCTCCTGCATGGCTTTTTCAACAGCCGGCCAAAGCGGATGGCTAATGGGTGCATCAATGTGCGGCGGGCGGGCCAGTTCGTCCGTTTCATCGCCAAAGGCGTTGCGTATCATGTCTTTATCTGCGACGTGTTTCATATCTCACCATTTTATCCGAAAATGCTTTTTACTTTATGAACGGCCTCAACCAGGCGCGCGACATCAGCCTCTGTATTATAAAGGGCAAAGGAAGCGCGGACGGTCGCCGGCACACCCAGACGCACCATTAGGGGCTGGGCACAATGATGACCCGCGCGGACCGCCACACCCATCTGGTCGAAAATTGTTCCGATATCATGGGGATGAACGCCATCCATGGTAAAAGACAAAATGCTGGCCTTATCCGGAGATGTTCCCCAAATGGTTACACCGTCAATATCTGACAAAGAGGCTGTTGCCGAAGACAGCAATCGATTTTCATGCGCGCGAACAACGTCCATATCCATATCATTCAGCCAGTTTATAGCCGCGGCCAGTCCTAAAGCCTCAACAATAGGAGGTGTTCCGGCTTCAAACCGCGCAGGCGCATCTTTAAAGGTCACTTCATCATAGGTAACGGTTTCAATCATCTCGCCCCCGCCCAGAAACGGCGGCATGTCATTCAGCAGGTCTTCACGCCCCCATAGGATACCAATACCTGTCGGCCCATAAAGTTTATGGCCTGTAAAGCACAAGAAATCACAATCCATATCCTGAACATCAACATTCATGTGCACAACGGATTGCGAGGCATCAACGAAAACTTTCGCCCCCTTCTCGTGCGCCATATGCGCCATGTCTTTGACAGGCAGGATGGTACCCAGCGCGTTGGACATCTGCAGACAGCTGACCAGTTTTGTTCTGCCCGTCAGAAGGCCTTCAAACGCATCCATATCAATGCTGCCATCATCATGAATAGGCGCGATTTTAATTGTAAAGCCGATTTCATCGCGCAGCATTTGCCACGGCACAAGGTTAGCGTGATGTTCAAGTGCCGTCAGAATGACTTCATCGCCCGTTTGTAAGTTTTTGCGCCCCCAACTGCGAACAAACAAGTTAATCGCCTCTGTCGAGTTTTTTGTAAAGACGACTTCATTATCAGAATAAGCATTCAAAAACTCAGCCACAGTCTTGCGTGCCGCTTCAAACGCGGCCGTCATATCCTGACTGTATCGGTAAAGGCCGCGGTGAACATTGGCATAAAAACGGCTGTAGGCATCTGTCATTGCGTCAATAACCGCCTTGGGCTTTTGTGCGCTGGCGGCTCAGTCCATAAAGAAGACCGAGCTATCGCGCAGGGCTGGGAATTCGGTTTTCACAAATTCCGGGTTGAATGTAGGTTCGTTTTTCAAAGCCGGCATCATTTTAACGCCTCTTCCAGTTTGTTCATAAAGATCTCCTGGACGTGTGCGTTTGAAATCTGTTCCAGCGGTTCGGCCAGAAAAGACTTTAACAATAGGCGTCGGGCCTGGTCTTTGGGAATGCCGCGGGATTGCATGTAAAACAATGGCGCTTCGTCCAATGCACCGGACAAGGCCCCATGGGCACATTCCACGTCATCGGCATAAATTTCTAGCTCAGGTTTTGCATCAATTTCGGCTTGCTCGGAGAGCAATAGCGCATGACTAAGCTGGCGTCCATCTGTCCTTTGTGCAGGACGACGTACGTGTACTTTCCCCTGGAAAACTGCGCGAGTTTGATCATCAAGTATCCCCTTAAACAGCTGTTGTGATGTCCCGTCCGGTTCCATATGGTCGGCCAGAATTTTCGTATCGTAATGCTGATCCCCTGACAGCATGTACAGACCGTTGATATTACAGGAAACATGCTGCCCGATCAATAAGGATTGCACGTCATGCCGTGAAAAGCGCGCACCCGCGGTATAAGTCAGGCTTTCAAATGCAGAATTGTCCTGTTGCATCAGGCGTGTATGGGCAAAATGCCATGCGGATTTACTGTCATTCTGATAACGGTATTGGTAAAGAGACGCACCCTTATAAAGGCTGATTTCGGTGACATGGTTGGCGCTATAATCGCCGGAACCCGCAAAATGTTCCACCACGGTCAATTTCGCATCGTCTTTTAAAACAATCAGATTGCGTGTAAATGTCTTGGGCTTAACGTCTAGCCCTTTGTCCGTTGTGAAATAAAGGATTTCAACAGGTTTATAAATCGTTGTATTATCCTCAACAATCATGACCGCCCCATCATTGATATGGGCTGTATTTTCAGCCTTGAGCGGCATATCGCCCAATTGCCCCAAATCCAGCAAATTTTCACGGAAGGAAACGTCATCCTGCTGCAGGTAATTGCCAAGGTTTGTAAAGTTTAAACCATCGACATCATCACTGAGGTCTGGTGAATAGACCCCATTTACAAATACAAGACGTACATCCAGCATTTTCTCCGGTAAATCCGCGGCCGTTATCTTCGGCATATTCTGCGTGACTTCAAAGCCCGCACGCGCGTATGGGCGCAAGGAGGAATATTTCCAATCTTCGTTTGCAGGTGTCGGCAGACCACGCTGTTCATAAACATCGGCGCCGGTTTCCTTTAAAGCGAGGAGCCAATCGGGCTGTTCAAATTTTTGTTCAGGCTGCATTGATATAATCCTCATAGCCTTTTTCTTCCAGTTCGTGCGCCAGTTCCGGCCCACCGGTCTTTTGGATCTTACCATGCGCCAAAACATGCACCACATCCGGCTTGATATAGTCTAACAAGCGCTGATAGTGCGTAATGACAAGGAAGCTTTTTTCAGGGCCGCGTAATGAATTCACACCCTCGGACACTGTTTTTAAGGCATCAATATCCAAACCACTGTCGGTTTCGTCCAATATGGCAAAGGCCGGATCCAACATAGACAGCTGTAGAACTTCATTGCGTTTTTTCTCACCCCCAGAAAAACCCACATTTACACCGCGTTTCAGCATATCCACAGAAATACCAAGCTGCGTCGTTTTCGCCTTTTGCAATTTCAAAAAGTCGATCGGGCTGATTTCCTCTTCACCACGTGCTTTGCGCTGCGCGTTGATCGCAGTTTTCAAAAAATTTGTGGTGCTGACACCGGGGATTTCGACCGGATATTGGAAACCCAAAAAAAGGCCAAGAGCGGCACGCTCGTCCGGCTCCATATCGGTGATATCCTGTCCGTTAAATTCGATTGAACCTTTGGTGACTTCATATCCGTCACGGCCTGCAACCACATAAGACAGGGTTGATTTTCCCGACCCGTTCGGGCCCATAATCGCGTGAACTTCGCCCTTTGGCACGTCAAGCGTCAAACCTTTCAGAATTTCTTTTCCGTCAATTTCTGCGTGTAAATCTTTAATTTTTAACATGTTACCCTACACTTCCTTCTAAACTAATTCCGACCAGCTTTTGGGCCTCAACTGCAAATTCCATAGGCAGGTGCTGCATCACATCACGGCAGAACCCGTTGACGATCAGCGCCACTGCATCCTCTTCAGACAGGCCGCGCTGCTGGCAATAAAACAATTGATCCTCGCCAATTTTGGATGTCGTTGCCTCGTGCTCTAAAATGGCGTCTTTGCTTTTGTTTTCAATGTAGGGCACCGTATGCGCACCACACTGATCCCCGACCAACAAACTGTCACATTGCGTAAAGTTACGCGCGCCTTTGGCCTTGGGTGATATCCGCACAAGACCACGGTATGTGCTGTTGGATTTTCCGGCCGAGATCCCTTTGGCAATGATGCGAGACTTGGTATTCTTACCCAAATGGATCATCTTGGTCCCGGTATCGGCCTGTTGATGATTGTTAGTAATAGCAACAGAATAGAATTCGCCGATAGAATTGTCACCTGCCAGAATACAAGATGGATATTTCCACGTAATGGCTGAACCTGTCTCTACCTGCGTCCAAGATATCTTGGAGTTTTTACCTTTGCAAAGGCCACGTTTTGTCACGAAATTATAAATCCCGCCCTTGCCGTTTTCATCGCCTGGATACCAGTTTTGCACTGTTGAATATTTAATTTCCGCATCATCCAGTGCAATCAGCTCAACAACAGCCGCATGCAGCTGGTGCTCATCACGCATAGGCGCTGTACAGCCTTCTAGATAGGACACGTAACTGCCCTCTTCTGCAATAATCAATGTACGTTCAAACTGGCCTGTATTGGCCTCGTTAATGCGGAAGTAGGTCGACAGCTCCATCGGGCAGCGAACGCCTTTTGGAATATAAACAAATGTCCCATCTGTAAAAACAGCCGCGTTCAGGCAAGCATGTTTGTTATCTGTCATTGGTACAACCGAACCCAGATATTTTTTCACCATATCCGGATAGTCATGTACAGCTTCGGAGATTGAACAGAAAATCACGCCTGCTTTTTTCAATTCCTCGCGAAAAGTGGTGGCAACAGATACGGAATCAAAAACGGCATCAACCGCCACTTTGCGTGTTTTTACACCTGCCAGGATTTCCTGTTCGCGCAGGGGAATGCCCAGCTTTTCATAGGTTTCAAGGATTTTGGGGTCAACATCATCCAATGTATCAGGCTTATCCTCGTCCCGCTTTGGCGCTGCATAATAATACGCGTCATTGTAATCGATCGGTTCGATATTCAGTTTGGCCCAATTGGGTTCGGGCATATCCAGCCAATGTTCATAGGCCTTCAAACGCATATCCAACAGCCATTGCGGCTCGTCCTTTTTGGCCGAGATAAAACGGATAATATCCGTGTTTAACCCTTTTGGCGCCTTTTCCATTTCGATATCCGTGACAAAACCGGCATCATATTTTTCCAGCGTCTTGACGGTATCCAGTGTTTCCTGTGCATATCTATCAGACATTAAACACGCCCTTCTTTTAAATCATTCAGTGACCAGCCTGCCAGAGTGTTGCGCAGCAGTTCGTTCACACCGCTCCACTGCCCTTTGACATTGCATTTTTCACGAACTTGACAGTCGTGCGCCGGGTCCACACATTCGACAAGGCGAACCTTGCCTTCCATGACCTCGACCACTTCAAGCAAGCTTAACTGCGGGGCCGGCTTGATCAATTTATAACCGCCCGCCGCGCCACGGGTTGAAGATACGACGCCGCCGCGGGACAGCGTTTTCATGATCTTTGATACGGTGGGCTCCGGAAGTTTGGTCAGGTTTGCAATGTATTGCGCGCTCAACGATTTGTCCGGACGTTCGCTCAGGGCGTCCAGGATCATAAATGCATAATCTGTCATCTTGCCAATGCGCAACATGTCTCTATCCTATTCAGACTATATTAGTACCATTTATATGGCAGTCGAATCGGCGAATTGCAAGCTTTTCTTATCAGAAAGGTTGTTTATATGGTGTTTTTGGGGGTGTTTTGAAAGGCTTTCCACTTTTCCAAAGAACGGATTGTTTTTTGGGTGGAGGCTGTCACGTCATTAAAACGCGCAGATAACAATAGCCCTTTATACTGACCAAACAGCGTATCAGCGCCCGTATAAGCCATATTGCGGCACAGCTCTTCACTGGAAGATGATTGCTTCAGGATCGCCAGAAGGCGCCCGTCAATCCAATCGTTCAATGGTTGGGTAAAATCGGCGGCGGCATCCTTGCTGACCACGATGTCTTTCAAGCTTAAAATATAGTCCATTGCATCTTCAATGGATTGGACCAGTTCTTGTTTCTCGACACCGTTATATTGGGGCATAGGATTCCTCTTGTTCTGTTTTTTGGAGTAATGCTTTGTACATAATACGCAAGTTTGTGTCAATCTCTTTCGCTTTAAACAAATATTCAGAAACATCTGTAATAATAAAAATGCGTAAAACATCAAACATATCAATGCGATTGAGGGGGGAAGTCGATCGTGCAAAGTGCAACTGCTTATCACAACATGCAGGCGGGCATGAATGCGTCACCTGCAAATAATAATTCAATCAGCCAAATTCAAAACCTGTTTGCCGTTGCCGGTCAGACATTGATCGTTCTGGAAAAACAAATTGGCGCCTATTCCGAATATGAAAGCGAAGAAAACCTGTGGCAGTCTTTTATCGAAACTGTATCTGATGAGTGGGTATCCGCGCGTGAGGATCTGGACAAAGCTGTTGAACACTTAAACCACTTCAAAACACCCCAAGGGCGGCCGCTGGGCCTGATTGGCGAGATTATGGAGTCCGAACACCTTAATGCTGCCGAAGCCGCCCACGAGCGCGCGCTTAGCAGTTTTAACAAAATTGATAAACAGATGCGCGAATGCGAAGTGACGCGGGAAAAGTATGAAAGCCTTAGTCTGGCCGCCTATCAAAAGTCCTGTCGTCATAAAACATATATTCAGGAAATTCGTAATGCGCTTGGTCTGTTGGAAGGATCACTGGATATTTCAAAACTTGCCGACGAGGCACCGGAAAATTTTGAATTTGATTTTGATCTGGTTTCCGATACCCACATTCCAAGCGAGGCTGAGATTGCTGAGATTACATTTGGCCTTTACGAGCTGACCCGCCTGTTGCCTGAGGATGATTTCTTCCTTCAGGAAAAGGAAGATGACCTCAGTACACGTGCCGCAGGTTTCTTACGACGCTGTTTCGGATAGTCACACCGCCAGCGCATCGATTATGCGGCAATATTCTGCTCTTTAATGGCCAAAAACTTAATGTTCGGCCAGTTCTTTTCCGCATCTTCCAGGTGCCAGGCATTACGTGCCAGAAACACCCAGTCCCCGTCATGATCTTCAGCGACGTTTGCACGGTTTTTTTCCGTAAATTCTTTAATTTTGGCAGAATCCGCAGACAGCCATCTGGCTGTATGCAAAGCCGCCTGATCAAATTTTACAGGCACATTGTATTCCGTGCGAATCCGGTCAGCCAAAACTTCAAATTGCAAAACACCAACAACACCCACAACCCAGTTAGAATCCATGAGGGGTTTAAACACGCGCGCTACCCCTTCCTCAGCCAACTGCTGTAGGGCCTTACCCAAATGTTTGGCTTTCATCGGGTCTTCGGGACGGACACGCTTAAGAAGCTCGGGCGCAAAGCTTGGGATCCCCGTAACATGAAGGTCCTCACCCTCCGTCAGCGTGTCACCAATACGCAAATTGCCGTGGTTCGGGATACCGATGATATCGCCGGCCCATGCTTCTTCAGCTGTTTCACGATCTTGGGCAAAAAACATCTGTGGGTTGTGAATATTGATCTGCTTACCACTGCGAACATGTTTCAACTTCATCCCACGTTTAAAGTGTCCAGATGACAAACGTGCGAACGCCATGCGGTCACGGTGTTTAGGGTCCATATTCGCCTGAATTTTAAAGACGAAGGCGGAAACCTTGTCTTCATTCGGTTCAATGACACGCTCCTTGGTGGTTTGCGGACGTGGGCTGGGCGCATAATTGCCCAAACCCTGCAACATTTCGCGTACACCAAAATTGTTTAGGGCTGACCCGAAAAAGACCGGCGTCATTGTCCCTTGTAAATAAGCCTCACGGTCGAAATCAGGACACAGTCCGCGTGCCATTTCAACCTGTTCACGCATTTGCGATGCGGCCCAATCCGGCAGGATCCGGTCAATTTTCGGATCGTCGATCCCGCTGCAGCTCTCCCCATCATCAGGTCGATCACCTTTGGATTTTTCCATCAGGATCAACTGGTCACGGAACAGGTCATAGCAACCCAGAAAATCCCGCCCCATGCCAATAGGCCAGCTGGCAGGTGTAACATCCAACGCCAAACTTTGTTCAATTTCATCCAGAATCTCAAACGGTTCGCGCGCTTCGCGGTCCATTTTATTGACAAACGTCATAATCGGCATGTCACGAAGGCGACAGACTTCAAACAATTTGCGGGTCTGCTGTTCAATACCCTTGGCGGCATCAATCACCATAATTGCGGAATCGACCGCGGTTAAAACGCGGTACGTGTCTTCGGAAAAATCTTCGTGACCCGGCGTATCCAGAAGGTTGAATGTATTGCCCATGTAATCAAATGTCATGACACTCGAAGCAACAGAGATCCCGCGCTCCTGTTCAACCTTCATCCAGTCGGATGTTGCACGGCGGCGCTCACCTTTGGCCTTTACCGCACCTGCCATCTGAATGGCGCCCCCGAACAGAAGCAGTTTTTCTGTCAATGTGGTCTTACCCGCATCAGGGTGGGAGATAATCGCAAAGGTTCTGCGTTTTTTAATAATGTCGTTTGTATCTGTCATGATGCCCCATACATAC
>CAXGXG010000002.1:0-19892 GCA_964013525.1 uncultured Alphaproteobacteria bacterium
GACAACGGCGATACGCCGCTTGATATGGCGTTGATATCAGGCGAGGCTGAAATCACAGAAATGCTGTTGTCGCGCGGCGCACGTATAGATTACAAATCCAGGGTGATGTCATCGGTCGTCAATCGGGAACGCACTGATATTATAAAACTGATGGCAAAAAACCGCTGCCCCATGAACCGCAGAAATGCTGAAGGGCATGCGCCGTTACACATGGCGATTAAGGGTGAGAAATTAAAATCAATTTCGGCTCTTTTGGAATGTGGGGCATCTGTTGAAATGACGGACCATGCCGGTAAAAACGTTTATCAGCTGGCGGACGGGAATATTGAAATCTTAACGCTTTTGAGTCAATATAAGAAAGAGAAGACCCTTTCACCACCGCGGCCCTGATATGCGTATTTTCCTTATGATCGGAGTAGTGATCCTGTCACTGAACGTTTCAGGGGCGGCGCTGGCAAATGGCGGCCATGCATCCGTGACACGGACAGCCGAATGTTTGAAGGTAGCAGATACGGATATGGCTGTGCCGTCTGTACATTATTTGGAAAAATCCTACGCACGCTGCTTATATTACAGCCGAAAAGCGTGGCAGTCGGGTGCAAACAATCAAGATACAGCAGAGGACGTATCGGGTGATCAGACCGCACCTGACGTATATAGTGAAGATAAGATTAAACAGGGCGAGATGCCTGTTCAATACCACCGCATTACACCGCGCCACAAAAAGGAGGCCGAGGATTAAATGAAACAGATTTTTATGATTATGGGGATTCTTGCAATTGGATTTACCCCTGCATGGGCGCAGTCCGGGCAAGAGGATTTCAAGTTCCAGGTCGAGGCCGGTGATGATACGCTGGGCAATGTTGAAAGCCCGATTGATGAATTGAGCGAGGCTGAGGAAGATGCCGCCTATGCCGGTGACAAATCCGATATTCGTGATCCTGAACCGCCGTTAGATCCAAAAGTTCTGTCGACGGAAGCCATTAATCCACCGCCTGTGACAATGGAGAAGCCGGAAGAACCTGAAAAAGCTGATCCCTGTGCCGCCTATACAAGCGCGCGTGCGCGGGTGATCTGCGAAGACAGATTTATGAAGATTGATCGCATGAATGCGGCGCGCGAACGCCGTAAGACCAGTTACGTGGCGCCGACATTGGACCGGGGGTCTGATGAAGACGCAGTTGAAACCCCTGTTGCCAATGGGGTAGAAGAGGGCGAGGTGGACGAAGAAGCAAGCAACGAAGAGCCTGCGCCCCCGTCGGCCACAACACCACGTGTCAGCCCGCCGAGCATGAAAGTCGACAGCAAATAATTAAAAATAAACTATATTAGCAATAAATTGCGAAAAAGGTAATTTTTATCTTGACAGCCCGGGGTCATTGCCGGTAAGGTTTATTTAGATTGAAAAATTGTATCACAAGGCCGTCAGGGTTTACTGGCGGCCTTTTTTATTGAAAGGCTGTCTGGCGATGATCTCCCTTAAAATTGCGGAAAAAGAAATTTATATTCAGCCGACACTGGCATTAATCGAATGTCTGGAAAATGATTTCGGCCCTTTGACAGATGTCGTCATGCGAATGAAGGCATCTGATTTCCAATTGCGCGAACATGTTAAAATGGTTCAGGCGGTTTGGGCCCATGCCGGCCAACCGTTAAAAGATGCGGAAGTTGAAACCCTGTTAGAAAAAGAAGGGGTTTTGGGTCTTGCGCAAATGAACCTGAAGATTTTAGCGATGTGCCTGAATGGGCTAAAGGCATTGGAAAGCTTTTTCCAAGAGGTGCCGGCCGGCCTGGGAAAGTCATTGGCCACAGAGAATACAATCTGAACCGACTGATTTGCGGCTGGCTGGGATGGTCAGATATTCACGGTATGCGCCTGATACCCCTGGGCACAGTGGTGGCGACCCTTGTCGGGTGTTGCCAGCGCCACCCCGTATTGTGCCAATTGCCGGTTCCAACCGCGGATGCGGCCCTCTCAACATTAAAAGACATGCTAAGTCAAAATGCTGAGCCCCAATCCCAAGGAGCATAGATTATGGATTTTGAAAATATAAATGATGGGCTGGACAATACACAGACCGCGTTAGATAGCGTTGCGGATACGGCGGACCGGCTGGTATCGGGCCCTGTGAAACGGCTGATTGATAACTTGGCAAAAACAGCAGATGGCACACGCAGTGTCAGCGATAGTCTGGAACGTTTTGCCGAGGATGTTTTGAAGAACCTGACAAAGAAAACGGTTGAGGGTGTTTTTGATAATGTCATAACCGCTGATGGTCAACCGACCCGCGAAAGGGGGAAAAATTCGAACCTGTTTTCGGATTTAGCGCACCAGATTTTGCCATCTTTGTCGGGTTTGGGAAATTCAGACGTTAGCGCGCAATCCGCAAGTGGGATAAAAGTCACGATACACAACAATGCACCTGTCGTGCCGCGGGTTGAACAAAAGGTCGACAGCCGCGGACAACGTGAAATTGAAATTATGATTGATAATATGGTGGCAAGTTCGTTGGCGCAGGGCAGTCAGACGCGTTCGGTTTTGCAAAGTGTTTTCGGGCTGACCAACCTGTTGAGGGCACGATAAGTGATGCCGTCCATAGAAAAGCACATCAACATAGAAGGCGTTTTAAAAGCGCTGGAAAACCATATCATTCATGGTGCCGAAATGAGCAGCACCCAAGTGAATGCAGCCCTGACATTGATAAAAAAAGCCTTTCCAGACAGTAAATCCGAAAAAACAAAGGATGATGTGACGATTATCCATGAAAATGCATTAAAAGCCCTGATAAGTGACCAATAAAATCACAATAACCCCATCTATACGCCGTATACGACGGAAAATGGCCCATAACTTTGGCTTGTACGCAAGAAAATGTCTGTTTATTCGCCAAAAAAGCGGTAAAACAGCGCCTTTTGTATTAAATGCTGCGCAAAAGCATGTCCATAAGGCCCTGGAAACGCAAATTTCAGAACAGGGGTATGTGCGTGCCCTGATTGTCAAAGGACGACAACAGGGATGTTCAACCTATGTAGCCGGCCGGTTTTTCTGGAAATCGACACACCGACGCGGGATTAATGTTTTTATCCTGAGCCATCTGGAAGCGGCAAGCCGAAATTTGGCGGATATGGTGCGCAGGTTTCATGCCTATTGCCCGGCTGTGATGCGCCCGGTTATGACGCGATCAAACCGACAGTCGATCAAATTCGGCCATATGGATAGCGGCTATCGTATCGGTACGGCGCGATCCAGCGGGGTAGGGCGTTCGGACACGATACAACTGTTCCACGGTTCTGAAGTTGCATTCTGGCCGAATGGTCGGCAGCATTTGAGTGGGATTTTACAAACCATTCCCGATGGACAGGATACCGAAGTGATTTTGGAAAGCACATCCGACGGGCCGCAAGGTGTCTTTTATGACATGTGCAAACAGGCACAATATGGTGAGAGCGACTTTCAGGTGATTTTTGTGCCCTGGTTCTTACAAGACGAATACCAAAGACCCGTTCCCAAAGGTTTTGTTTTGGATAGTGATGAGAGCGCGTATCAAAAACACCATCAACTGAACATCCGGCAAATGGTCTGGCGCCGTCGCAAGATTAGTGAGCTGGGTGGCATTTTACATTTCCGTCGTGAATATCCGGCAACCCTTGAGGAGGCCTTTCACGCGGATGTGAAAGGTGCCCTGTGGACACGCGGCCAGATTGAAAGCAATAGGATTGCCGCAGGTGACTGTCCTGAAATGGTCAGAATTGTGGTGGCGATTGATCCGGCCGTCAGTCGCAAGACGAGCAGCGATGAAACTGGCATTATTGTCGCAGGCCTAGGTCAGGATGGCGACGGATATGTTTTGGAAGATCAAAGCGCCCGCTTGAGCCCTGCGGGCTGGGCCAGCCGCGCAGTTGAATTGTATCACAGGTATCAGGCCGACCGGATTGTGGTCGAAACCAACCAAGGTGGCGATATGGCGGTGCATACGTTGCGAACAGCTGATAGGAATGTCGCGATCAAAAAGCTACATGCCAGCCGCGGAAAATGGACGCGGGCCGAACCCGTGGCGGCCCTGGATGAACAGGGCCGTATCCACCATGTCGGACAGTTTACGGCATTGGAAGACCAAATGTGCCGTTTTAAACCTGGCAATAACCGTCACAGTCCCGACCGTGTCGACGCCCGCGTCTGGGCGATGACGGAATTGATGCTGGGACAAAATAAACGCCAGCCGCAGGCGTGGAATATTTGATGCCTGTGGGCTGTACAAAAGAAATTTAAACTTTTTAAAAAACCGAAACCTCAATACGCCTTTTTATTAAAAAGCGTAAAACCAAAGGTATGAAACCATGAAGAAGCTATGGAACTGGGGTCAAAAAAGACACCTTGAAAGTAAAGATAAGAAGTCAGCACGACATGCGCGGACATTTTCCGTGCAGATGGGGGCGCAGCAACCGCAATTCACCCCGCGGCGCTATGACCGTCTGGCGGATGAAGGTTATACCAAAAATGTGATTGCCTATCGCTGTATCAGTTTGATCGCCCAGAATGCCGGATCAATACCCTGGCGGTTAAAAATTGACGGTCAAGAGGTTGAAGATCATCCTGCCTTGCGCCTTTTGACGCGTCCGAACCCGGGGCAGAGCCGATCAGAATTTATTGAAAACCTGTGTGGGCACCTGTTGATTGCAGGCAATTGTTATATCGAAGCGGTAGGTACGGGAACGGGCGCACTGCATGAAATGTGGGTTTTGCGGCCTGATCGCATGCAGGTTGTTCCCGGCCCACACGGTTTACCATCGGCCTATCGTTATAATATTGATGGTGGGCATAAGGACTTTTCCGCCGATACGACGGACGGGTACGGGCGCATCTTGCATCTGAAATCTTTTCATCCGTTAAACGACTGGTACGGGATGAGCCCGCTGGAGGCCGCAGCCTTTAGCATTGATCAACATAACGAAGCCGCAAAATGGAATACGGCTTTGCTTCAATCTTCAGGACGGCCAAGCGGTGCATTGATTTACAAACCCACAGGTCAGGACAGCTATGACACGCTGACGGATGAACAGCGCCAAAACCTAAGGCAGGAATTGGAAACCTATTACCAAGGGGCACATAATGCCGGACGTCCGCTGGTCTTGGAAGGCGGGCTGGATTGGCGCGAAATGGCACTGTCGCCGAAGGATCTGGACTGGGCGCACGGCAAGGATATGGCGGCACGTGAAATCGCGCTGGCCTTTCATGTTCCGCCGCAGCTGGTCGGCATCGAAGGGTCGCTCACCTATGCAAATTTTGAACAGGCGCGACTGGCTTTTTATGATGATGCGGTTTTACCGCTGATGGATCATATACGGGGCGAGCTGAACATATGGCTGTCCCGACATTTTGGCGAAGATTTAAAATTGGAATATGACCGCAATGCAATCGAAGCATTAGCCCCACGGCGTGAAAAAATCTGGAAGCGTGTGAAAGACGCAGATTTTATGACCATGAATGAAAAACGTGCCGCGCTGGGCCTTGGCAGGTTGGATACACCGAATGCGGATAGGCTTTTAGTCGCTGATATTCAAACAGCCAAATAAGGAGAAATCATGTCAGATACGATAATGAATGCACCTGTGCAGATCGCGCAGGTGAACAAGGATGGTGTGTTTGAAGGCTATGCATCGGTTTTCGGTGCTACCGATTCTGTGCGTGATAAGGTGGTGCGCGGCGCCTTTGCCCACAGTTTGAAACGGGCCAAACAGTCCGGCCGTCTGCCGGCTCTTTTGTGGCAGCATGACAGTTGTGAGCCGATCGGCAAATGGATTGAAATGCGCGAAGATACATATGGCCTGTATGTCAAAGGGATCTTGTATATGAATGAAATTCCGCGTGCGCGCCAAGCCTATCGCCTGATGCAAGAGGAGGCACTGACGGGCCTTTCGATCGGTTTCAAGGCTGATAAGTCCTATCGCGAGGCGGAAACCGGCGCGCGCGTTTTGACACAGATCCATTTGCTGGAAATCTCGCTTGTTACATTCCCGGCGTTGCAGTCTGCGCGCATTCATAAAATCAGAAAATCATTCCGGTCAGGCCACCTGCCTGACACGCGAAGTTTGGAAGGCTACCTGCGTGATGCCGGTTTCAGCCGCAAACAGGCCAAAAGCATGATCGCGGCTGGCTATAAAACCTTAAACGCGCGAGATGCGCGCCAAAATAGCGGGGCTGATGATGTGATCGCCGCCCTGCGTGCCTGCACGGCGCAGATCCAAAGTGCAATTGAGAAATAAACCGATGCGGAAATTTTGCCCGCATTTAACCCTGACCCCAAAGGATAAGAGAATATGGACTATGAAGTAAAAGAAGAAATCAGCAATCTGAATCGCACATTTGCGGCGTTTCAGGATGCGAATGACAGACGGCTGAAGGAAATTGAACAAAAGGGTCATCCCGACCCCCTGTTGGAAGAACAGGTCGGGCGTTTGAATGCCGCCCTGGATAAATCGCAGGCTGAATTTAAAAAAGCCAAATCGCGATTGGATCAGATTGAAACGGTTATGGACCGCACCGGCCATGGCGCTATGGACCATAAGGGCCATCAAGAGGCCGGACGTTTTCAGTTGGAATGCAAGGCGAACAATGGCGTGCAAATTAATCAGGAAAGCTATTCCGAATATAAATCCGCCCTTCGCAATTATATCCGCAGGAACAATGCCGGTGCAGGTGTTGATGAAATTAAAGCCCTGTCGGCGGGATCGGACCCAGATGGCGGCTATTGGGTGACGCCTGATATTTCCGGTCGTATTACGACATTGATGCAGGAAACATCACCCATTCGCCAAGTTGCCAATGTGGTGACAATCGGCACCGATAAGCTGGAAGGCGTGGCCCATATCGGCGACACCGGCGCCGGCTGGGTTGGTGAAACCGATGCCAGAACCGAAACGACATCCCCGGTTCTTGAACAATATTCCATCCCCGTTCATGAGCTGTATGCCGAACCGCGTGCCACACAGCGTCTGTTGGATGATGCAATGTTTAATGTCGACGAATGGCTGGCGGCGAAAATTGCAGAACGCCTGTCCCGTCTGGAGAATGCAGCATTTGTTAATGGTGACGGAACCGGTAAACCAAAAGGTTTTTTAACCTATGCTGCGGGCACGCCATCCGCTGCCGATTTTGATGTAATTGAACAGCTGAGCACAGGTGCAGCCGGTGCGTTTGCCGCCAGTGATCCAGGCGACAGTTTGGTGAATATGGTTTTTGCATTGAAGGCCCGCTACCGTGAAAACGCGGTCTTTATGATGAAACGATCAAGCCTGGCCGCGGTCAGAAAATTGAAAGACGGTGACGGAAATTATCTGTGGACGCCTGATTTCCAAATGAAACAGGGTGGCACGCTTTTGGGGTTTGATGTGATTGAGGCCGAAGATATGCCGGAAATTGCCGCAGACAGCTTGTCGATCGCTTTTGGTGACTTTAACGAAAGCTACCAAATTGTTGATCGCCAGGGGGTTCGGATCCTGCGTGATAACCTGACGGCTATGCGCTGGACGTGGTTGTTGGATCATTAAAGATTGCAAGTTTAGCAAACCTGAATGGCCAAAGAGGCGGACACAAAGTTTTGGATGTCACCTATACCGC
Organism: uncultured Alphaproteobacteria bacterium; assembly: GCA_964013525.1. Lineage (GTDB taxonomy): Bacteria > Pseudomonadota > Alphaproteobacteria > Micavibrionales > CSBR16-224 > CATLPD01. Next base: position 7,619 of record CAXGXG010000002.1, read on the forward strand.
CGGATATGGTGATACGGCAGATGATGTGCCTGAACCCATCCGTCAGGCGATCCTGATGAAAGCGACACAAATGTATGAAGGCCGTGGTGATGTTCCCCTGACCCTGCCGTTTGATATGATCGCCAGTTTGTTAAAGCCATATAAGAAAATCGGGGTGATGTCATGACATCGGTTGCCAGTATGCGCCATTTGATGGCGGTCAAACGTCGCGGCACCGTTCGGGATGCAGGGGGCGGTTTTCAAGACACTTGGAATGTTGAGGAAACGGCATGGTGTGCCATTCGTCCGATCCGTAGTAACAAAACGCCAAGCGGCAGAGATAATATTTATGAGGTCACGACCCGTTCAGAACACAATGTGCGTGCCGGCGACCGTTTAACCCGTATGGACAATGCGCAAGATTACGATGTCCGAACGGTTTTACCGGCAGATCGCAAGGGGCATCATATCAAGATAACAGTGGTGGAAATCACAAAAATGTAAAGATTAAACCGTGCGGCGTGGCGCGATCAGTGACCAGATAAAGATCGCGATCCAGCCCAGAATGGTCCAGCCCAAAAGGATATTGGCCAGAAGAAGCCAGCCGGTTTTTTCGTAGTTTTTATTTAATGAGATGCGGCCCGGCAAAAGGTAAACCCACGCCAAAAGCAGCGCAATCAACAGAGAAATGATAAAAATAATGAGTGTCGTCATGTAGCCCGTCCTGAATTATGGCGTTTTGTTGTTGTCCATTGTATCAGTTTTATAGAATTTGTCAGCAATCCCTTCACCATCCAGAATTTGCTGAGGCGACATTTGAACCGTCAGGCGGCGAGACAATTCTTTGGCAGCCTTGGCCACATCGGGCAGGCGGTCCTGACGGGCGGCAATACGAAACCATCCGTAAGATTTAACCAGATCGGCATCAACGGTGGGGATGTCATCATGCCCTTTGAGATAAAAGCTGCCCAGCATAAGTTGTGCGGCCGGGTTACCCGCATTGGCCGCCTGTTGAAACCAGGTAAAGGATGTTTCCATGTCCTTTTCCACGCCCAGACCCTGTGCGTACATTGTTGCGATGGCCAGCATTGCGTTATCATTTCCCGCGGCAACAGCCTGTTTGTAATGGGCAAGGGCGACGGTGTGGTTTTGTTCAACCCCTTTGCCGTCGTTGTACATGTTACCCAAAAGCAAGAGCGCCTCGTCATTGCCTTCCTCGGCCAGGGGGCGCAAGTTTTGCAGGGCACCCAGCCAGTTTTCTTTCATATAGGCGCGGCGGCCTTCTTCCAACCCGGCATGTGCAAGGCCGGATGTCAGGATTAAAAAAGCGGCGAAAAATGTAAGAAAACGCATAGGTCAAATTCCGTTGGTCAGATTGATCATCACAATATTATACGAAAGCAATCCTCAAGACACCCTTAAAAAAAGGAATTATTATGACGGTCCCCTCAATCGGCGGTGCGGTTCAAAGCGCTGTTTACGATCTTTTAAAAAATGATGCGGAATTGATCAGCCTTCTGCCGGATGGTGCCAACGGTTTATACAATGTCCTTCCCGATGAACCCGAAATGCCGTGCTTACGGTTTGGACTGGCCAAAATGCAAAGACAAGGGATGGGAACAGCAGAGCTGTACGATATCACCATCATTGTCGATGTGTATTGCCATACGGACAGTGACCTAAGCCTGAATATGATTGGAGAGGTTGTCCGCAATGCCGTGCATAATAGCGCGCCCGTTCTGGTGATGGGCGATTGGATTGATGCAAAATTTGAACGCGAGATACGAACAGAAATTCAAAACGGCAATGTTCGTAATACGCGCCTGTTTTTTAACGTTACTATTGAAAACGATTAACAGATAACCCCAATTCGGAAAGGAACAACGATTATGACAGTACAAAAAGGCCGGGACTTCATCCTGAAAATCGGTGACGGCGGTGCGCCAGAAACATTTACCGCGCTGGGTGCTGCCCGAACAAATCGGATGACAGTCAATAACAACCCCGTAGATGCCACAACCATGGCGGATGAGGGTGTGCAGACATTGATGGGTGATGCCGGTGTGCAAACCATGGAAATCAGTATTGAAGGGCTGTTTAAAGATACGGATGCTGAGGAGACGTTGCGTGATGTGGCCTTTAACGGCCAATCCCAAAACTATGAATTGGATTTTCCAGGTGGCGGCAAAATTTCAGGATCTTTTGTGATTCGTGAATACAGTCGCGGCGGTACCTATGACGGATTGGAAACCTTCAGCGCGGTCTTAAACCGCAATGGTCCGACCCTCTATACTGTTGATGCATCCTGATTGAGGAGAATGACCTATGCCGACATGGCCAAACACCCTACCGGTTAGTCCGTTGCTTGACGGGTTTTCAGAAACCCTTCCTGAAACGCTGATCCGGACCAAGATGGAAACCGGACCGGATAAAGTCCGCGCCCGTACGAGTGCCGGGGTGCGAAAATTTCAAATGAGCTTTATGTTTGACCGCGCGCAAACCGCAACCTTTGACAGGTTTTATCAAAATACAATCAACGGCGGGGCCTTGTCCTTTTCATTTGTTCATCCGCGCACAGATGAGGTTATGGACCTGCGCCTAACCAAAGCACCGCAATATATGTCTGCAAATTCAAAGTTTTTTAAGGTGGTAATAGAGGCCGAAGCCTTGCCAACAGGAGAATCCGTATGAGCCGCAGTTTATCGGCAGAGACATTAAAAGCCCTTTACGCACAGGAAACGGGCGTCGTTTTTGTCATGTTGCTGACATTGGATCATGAAAGCCTGTCAGAACCGATTCGCGTTTGTAGTGATTCAAAGCAGTTAACCAGTCGTGGAAATGTCTTTATCGCCTATCCATTTGAAGTGGTCTTACCCGAAGACCGCGAAGATGCGACCTTGCGCGCGCAGCTGGTCATCGACAATATCGGGCGCGAGGTCATGCTGGCATTAAAGAAAATGACAACGGCAGCCCGCGTTACGATTGAGATCGTGCGCACAGATGCGCCAGATAGGGTTGAGGCGGCCTTTCCGGATTTTCGCCTGACAAATGTGAAGTATAACGCGCTGACGATTAAAGGCGACCTGATGTTAGAAGACTTCACAGCCGAGCCTTACCCGCATTTAAGTTTTACCCCATCAAGTTTTCCGGCACTCTTTTAAACTAGGACTGGCAAGTCGGACGAATCGTGATATATTAAAGTTATTAATAGAATTTTAAATTTATTTATGGAAATCCTGATCCTTTTATGGTAGGGTATTTATAGAATTTAAAAATTCAGTATTTCACGTCGGAGGGTAGACATGACGTTGACACCACAGTTTTCTAGTTCCAAAAACACTCAAAATGAGTCCAGCATGGAGTGGACTGATAAAGACTTTTCTTTCGTTGAGGACACACGCGAAACTACTCGCAGACCCCAAATGACTTGGAGAAAAGCGACAGGAATGAACAACAAGGGCTGATCTTTTCAGATCGCGTGCCTAAAATACAGAATTTATTAAAACCCGGCTTCGGCCGGGTTTTTTTATGCCCGCAATTCCGCAGGCTGATACCAAGTTTTCAAAAAGCACAGAGGATACCCCATTTATGCCCATTCCCTATTGGGCAGGTCATTACATTGGCCTGCCGTTTAAAGAACGCGGACGTACAAGCGACGGGCTGGATTGTTGGGGACTGGTGCGGATGGTGTTAAATGAACAGTTTGATGTTCAGGTTCCATCCTATGCCTATGAATATAGATCAACCGAATCAGCGCGTGATATCGGCCCCCTGATCCACAGGGCACGCCAAAGCTGGCAGCCTGTAAAGCGGGATGACGTGCAATGTGGAGACGTCATGATTTTGCGAATGCAAAACGTGCCCATGCATGCCGCAATGGTTTTGGATCGACAATATATCCTTCACATCGAAAAAGGCATTAACAGCGTGATTGAACGCAGTGAAAGCCGCCGTTGGAAAGACCGCTTGATCGGTATTTATCGGCACAAGGACCTTTGAACATGACAAAAATGACATCACAAAATTTGAATATCCGCGCGATTGCTCATCCGTTTTCATTGGCGGGAATTGACATGATTCGTCCTGTGGGCATGTCGGTTCAGGACATCGTTAACAGCTTGTCCGATGATAGGGACATTCAAACGGACGCATTGGTTTTTATTAATGGGGAATTTGTACCCTGTTCGAAATGGGGACAAATCAAACCCAAGTCTGAGGCCATCGTAACCTTGCGCGTTGTTCCCGAAGGTGGCGGTGGAAAAAACCCGTTAAAGACAGTTTTGAGCGTTGCGCTGTTGGCGGCGACTCCTTATTTAGGTGCGGCCCTAGGCTCAGGTTTGGCAACGCAATTCGGCGGTGCCTTTAGCCTGTCGATCACGCAAAAAATTCTGGCGGGCGGGCTGAATTTTGCCGGACGCCTGGCAATCAATGCCCTGGCGCCACCATCCCGTACATCTGTCAGTCCGCAGGTGCGTGAAAAACAAACACGTTTTATTCAGGGAAGCCGCAACAGGATTGAACCCTTTGGTGCGGTTCCGCAAATCCTGGGCCGGCATCGTATGGTGCCACCACTGGCAGCCAAACCGTATACAGAAACAGTTGGCAATGCACAGTTTTTGCGGATGCTGTTTGTTTGGGGTTACGGCCCGATGGATATTACGGATTTAAAAATCGGGGAAACGGATATCAATGAATTTGACGATATTCAACTGGAACATCGTTATGGCTACCCAGATGATGAAGCATTGACGCTGTACAGCCGTTCGGTTTTACAAAACGATCTGAATATAAAATTGGAAAATGCAAACGGGTTTGAAGTGCGGACAACAGAAACGGATGTCAGTGAAATTTCAATCGATATCACCTTTCCAAAGGGGCTGATGCAGTTTCGTAAAGGGGGCAGCCGCAAAAAACGATATGTTCAGGTCGAGGTCCAATATGCGCCGACCGGAACAAACGACTGGTCAGCCGGATATGCGGATTTTAAAACCATTCCTCAACAGACGCTGCCGATTTCTGCCAAGCCGGGCATGCACGGTTTTGACCCGCAACATAAATTGTATGCATACCGTTATTACAAGCGCATCGATGTTGTGACAATTGATAAGGCAAGCGGATTGGCCCGATTGATAGTGGGCGAAAAACGCTATGGTTATGATGAGAATGGCATTCTTCATCCGGGTATGCCTGCGGCAGTGGCGCCGCCGGTGCCCTATACACGTTATGCCATTGCAAATTTGCACCGTATCGGTACGGATGACGAAATTATTGTTGAAAACCGGCATGCAGACCTGCCCGAATATCAATTCGAAGAGGTCCCCGGTTTTGATGTGAGTTGCAACGACAGTACAATTTTAATCGCAGGCGGGGGCCTTCGCAATCGTGGATTTGGTGTGAAGGCGAACCAGACATCAGCCCTTCGCAAAAATATGCGCTTTGAGGTGCCGCCGGGCCAATATGACGTTCGCCTGCGCCGCATTACGGCAGACTCTGATGACGATGATATTTTTGATGAAGTTTTTTGGAGCGCCCTGCGTTCTATCCGTTCGGAAACGCCTGTTGTGAACAAAGGTCTGGCGATGACCGCCCTGCGCATTAAAGCCAGCGACCAATTAAATGGCACGATCGACCAATTTAACGGCGTGGTCTCCGCAATTATACCCGATTGGGATGGTCAGAATTGGACTGTGCGTGCAACGTCAAATCCGGCGTCAGTCTTTCGACATATTTTACAAGGACCGGGTAATGCGCGCCCGCTTGCCGATGAACGCCTGAACGTGACCGCCTTGCAAGAGTGGCATTCCAGATGCGCATCTGAGGGGCGTGAATACAATGCGGTTATCGGCGGTGGACAATCCGTGCTGGATGTTTTGCGCGATACGGCAGCGGCCGGACGTGCAAGCCCCAGTGTATTGGACGGCAAATGGAGTATCGTTGAAGACCGTCCGCAAAACATTCCTGTTCAGCATTTCACACCAAGAAATTCGTGGGGATTTGAATCCGAGCGTGGATATGACGAGCGGCCGCATGCCCTGCGCGTTCAATTTCAAAACCGCCATAAAGGTTGGGAAAAGGACGAGCGTATCGTTTATGACCTTGGACAAAATGCCGAAACTGCCACACGTTTTGAAACGTTGGATTTAAACGGTGTTACAGATCCTGATCAGGCATGGCGTGATGCCAGTTATCATATGGCATCTGCGCGTTTGCGCCCTGAAACCTATAGTTTTTATGCGGATATAGAACATATTGTCTGCAGCCGCGGGGATATGATCCGCCTGTCGCATGATACTGCTTTGGCCGGTTTGATGTCCGGACGCATAAAGACATTATCGGTCACAGATAACCTGATTACAGATATTGCTCTTGATGCTGATGTTGAAATGATTGACGGACAGTCCTACGTTTTGCGCATACGGGGGCAGGCCGGACAGTCGACCGTGGTGCAATTAAAGACAACGCCTGGCAAAACATCGCACGTTCAGCTGAAAACCCCCGTTGTCCAAGGGCCTAACATTCAGCCGGGTGACCTGTTCCTGTTCGGTGAGGAAGGGCGCGACAGTCTGGAGCTGATTGTGAAATCCATAGAGCCGCAGGATGACCTGAGCGCAAAGCTGACATGTGTGGATGCAGCCCCGGACCTTCATAATGTTGATAGCGGTATTGTGCCGGAACACCAAAGCGTCATTACGCAGCCTGAGGATGCCCTCAAGCCAAATGCGCCTGTTGTTGAAAACCTGCAATCGGGCGCAGATGCTGTGGACCGCCACACAGACGGATCGTTCAAACCCCAGATCCTGATTACGTTGAAGCCCCTGCAGGCACCGGCAGATACCATCAGTCTGAGCCTGAAAATCCGGGCCAAAGGGGAAAGCGATTTTCGTACAGCGGTCACGCGTGTAGTGTCTAGCCATTGTATAGCCGTCCAAGATGTGGAAGAAGGTGAATTCTACGACATTGAACTGCGCCATATCCGTAAAAACAGTGGCATATCGGATGCCACGCTCATATCGAATTATCAGGTTGAGGGGCTGTCGGTGCCACCTGAGGATGTTCAAAGTTTTAATGTCTCCGTCACAAACGGCCAGGCCTTTTTAAAATGGAAACCCGTGCGTGATATTGATCTGAGCCATTACCGCATCAAACATGTTTCTGCAAATGCATCTGCCCAGAACTGGTTCGGGGCCACAGATATGGTTCCTATGGTTTCAAAGGCATCAAACAGTATCACAGTACCTGCGCTTTCAGGTTACTACCTGATCAAAGCGGTGGATTTGGGTGGCCGTGAAAGTAAGGTGGAAGCGGTGACAGCGCTGCAAAATGCGGAGGTTTATCAATTAAATGTTGTCGAAACTCTAACAGAGTCGGACCATTTTCAGGGGCTACACCATCAAACGATTGCCCGTGACGGGGCCTTACAATTAACCCTGACCGACGTTTTGGAAGACTGGGAAGAATTTGATCAGATTGGAAATATGGATTATGGCCTGCGCGCATTTCATGCGGATGGGGTCTATGAATTCAAGGACCTTCTGGACTTGGGGAATATTTACACATCGCGTCTGACCAGCCAAATGACAGTGACGGGCATCGATTTTAATGTCAACTTTGATAAACAAGACAATGTTGACATAATTGAAAACATTGACAATTCGATCCCGCCTGAAAAATGGGCGGTCACATTGCAAATCAGCGTAACCGATGACAATCCGCATTCGGGAGGTGCGCAATGGTCTGAATGGTCCGATTTTGTAATTGGCGAGTATACGGCGCGAGGCTATAGATTCCGCATTTTGCTGGAAAGTGGGGCTGTAAACACGACCCCCTCGATTACGAATTTATCTGTAACCGTTGATATGCCGGACCGGGTTGTTTCAGAATCGAATGTAAGCTGCCCAGAGAGCGGAATGCGCGTTACTTTTGAAAAAGCCTTTCACAATATTCCGGCCATTGCCGTTACTGTTCATGACACAACGGCTGGTGGGCGTTTTCAAATCACCAATTCTGACCAAAGTGGATTTAACGTTCAGTTTTATGATGAAAATCAGCAGCCTGTCGGGCGGGCATTTGATTATCTGGCCAAAGGGTATGGCCAAAACGCCCCTGCCTGAAACTTATCAAACCATTATTAAAGGAGAATAAAATGTCCCAATTTGACCCCGTTATCGGGTCAGACCGCAGCGGTTTGGCCTATCGACAAGAAGACAACAGTGCCAAAAAAGCCTTGCTTTCGCATCACAAAGGAGCGACCCCGCCAAATTATGCAGAAGCCGGGATTGTCTGGCTGGATGATACATCCACACCATGGGTTTTTAAAACCTATGACGGAACGGACTGGATTGAAATTGGCGCGGTTGATGCGACGACCAACCAATATCAGACGTATGCGCTGGGTGCGCCATTGAGTATGGCGTCTGAAACCACAGCGGGCCTGGTTGAAAAGGCCACCGATAGCGAGGTTGAAGGCAATAGCGAAAATGGGAAATATGTTGCCCCCTCGCATTTGGCTCAAGTCCTTTTGTCACATCAATCAGCAAATCTTGACACCTGGATCGATTTTACAACAAAAATTAATGCAACCTTTGACACTTATATCCTGCATATGACGAATGTCAAAGTTACCAACAATGACTGTGATTTATCGTTACAGATGTCAGTAAATGGTGTGTTTCAATCGGGTGCGTCTGATTACGAGTTTCGAAGCTTTGGGATTTATACGGCATCCAATACCGAATTCCCATCATTTGATAGCGCCGCAGACCATATCCCATTTAATAGCAGCCTAAGGCTTGGAAATGCGGCGGGCAAATCGTTTAACGCAATTTGTAAGGTTTTTCATCCGGCAACCGCTGGGTCGCAAACCGCCATTGATGGGTTTTCGCATTATCAATATGCAAACGGAAATGTCACAGCGGGGAACCTATTTTTCGGTGCTTATAAAAACTCAGTAGATGTTGTGGACGGGTTTCGGATCTACCCCTCAGCCGGAAGCATCGCAAGTGGAGAATTTAAATTATACGGAGTGAAAAAATCATGAAAACTTTACATGACGGAACCGAGGTTCAGGACGATGTTCCGACCAAATTGGTAAATGGCAAAAACACCTTTTGAATGCGGCAGACCTGGATCAATACCAGCAGATTGCAACGCGCTATCAAAATAAAAAACCGTTACGTGACTGGCATCAATTAATGGTCAAGTCAGACCATATTATGACGCGTTCGGTCGAAGATTTGATCGCCTATATCGGTGTGGAGAATTTGCCTGCCCCGTTGCAGGAAAAATATGCAGAAAAACTGGCGTTACGCGCGCAGAAGCCGGAAAGCCAGATAGAATGACAGACCCTGTTATTGCGCACCTGTTTCAATGGATATGGTTGCCTCTGTCCGGGTTGATCGGGTGGTTTGTCAGGCGATTGGATAAACGTTTGGATGTTTTGCGCGATGATGCCGCGCGCGCCGAAAACAAAACCGATGCTCTGAAATTTGAGGTTGCCAGACACTATGTAACACGGCGCGAGCATCTGGATGCCATCCATCGCGTCGATGGCAAGCTGGACCGGATTCTGGATAAATTTGACCAGAAGCGCGACAAGTAAACCAACCCTCTTAAACACTCATTAGAAAGGACAATACGATGTCCGAAAAACTTCCCCGGGGTGTGCGCAATCACAACCCCGGCAATATACGTTTGTCTAAAACACGCTGGCGGGGGCAAAAGGAATTTCAATTTGACCCGGCATTTGTAGAATTTGAAGACCCGGTTATGGGGTTGCGTGCACTAATGAAGGTCCTTTTGACGTATGACCGTAAATATGGCCTGGATACAGTTCAGTCCATCATAAACCGTTGGGCGCCGCCGCATGAAAATGCAACAGGACACTATGCCGCGCATGTTTGCAAACGCTTAAATGTAAAAATGCGAACCACATTAAATATGAAAGATCCACAAATTCTGATCGGTTTGGCTGAGGCGATTACGCTTCATGAAAACGGTTGGCCCCGAAAACCCCTGCCAAAAGCATGGTACCCCCGCGAAATCTATGAACAGGCCTGTCGAATGGCCATGAATTTAAAAAAGGAAAATTGAAATGAAAGCATTTGCAAAATTTATACTGTCCCGTTTAAAAGAACGTTCAACTTGGCTGGGGATTATTTCGCTGTTGACTGCGGCGGGCATTTCCCTGTCCCCCGATGAAGCCCAGGCGATCGCCGCGGCAGGTGTTGCGACAGCGGGTGCCGTTGCCATTCTTACGCGGGATGCATTTTAATTGTGGTTTGGACAATATTGTTTTTTTTGCTGGTGGCCCTTGGCGGGGCCCTTTTTTTTGCGGGGAAAACCACGGAAAAACATCACACTTTACGTGAGAAGATGGATGCGCAAACAAAGGCGGATCAGATGCGCCGGAATATCCATGACCGTTTGCGCCGCGATCCTGATTATGCCAGGCGGGTGCGTGAATATTTCAGACGGTGATTTTTGCCGCCTGTACCTACCCGTATATACAGATGCGCCGGATACTGAGGAAACGCTGAAACAAATCGATCGCAATAATGCCGTATGGCTTGAAACCTGCCTCTTGTAAAACTGATAAGAACCCATTGGAATCTGAGGCTGTTTATGTTAGCTTTATGGGGAATTAAACACTTCATTTCCAAGGATAAAATCATGAATTCACAAGAAATTGCAGGCGTTCAAAACTTCCTGCGTCAAAAATTCGGAACCGATCGCATACGTGTCAAAGCAAGAAAAGAAGCAGATGATTCTGTTGAAGTCTTGTTAGGCGAAGAATTTATCGGCGTTATTTACCGTGACGAGGATGAAGGCGAGGTCTCTTACGACTTTAACATGGCGATCTTGGACGTTGATGTAAAGGCGGCCAAAGCCTCCTAATCGGTCTCGCAAAATATGAACCTGTCAAAAATTATCATTATCAGTGTCGGGATCCTTTTTATCCTGTTTGCCTTTTACCGGGTTTTTGACATTGTTCAACGTTACGGCCAAACCAGCAGCTTTGAAATCCGCAATGATCCCGGCCAATTGGGGGTCTTTGATCCGTCTTTGACAACGGATGGACGCACTGCCTATTTGGCGTATTCGTCACTTTCGACGTTGGAAAATAATCCTGTTCCTTTTATCGGTGTCAATATCGCCCGCAGTTTGGATGGTGGCGATGACTGGATCTATACCGAACAGGTTTTTGAAAGCAAACCGGGGATCATGACGCAGCGTATTGATGGTCAACTGGTTGAGGTTGAAGGTGTCTGGCGCTATGAAATGCCATCCATTGTTTATACGCCAAACGATAAAGGGCGCGAGCTAAAAATTTATGCCTATCGTTATTTTTGGAACGGCAATATAAATTTGGCACGCCAGACCGGCTTTATCGTCCATAAATACGCATCGGCTGAAACGCGCAATTGGTCCGAGGAGCAGTGGCTTTTTTCCTCCAACCCATACAATCCGCCACCTCCCCTTAACAAACTGGTGCAAATGCATTTGAATGTATTAAGCCCAGAGTTGTCAGACGTTATCGCCTATTCTGATCCGGCGGCTTTTTATATGGACGGGGTGATTTATATGACGCTGTCTGCCTTTACCCAGATTGATGAACCCGACCGTGTAATACTGATTGCTTCGGGCGATGCGGGGCAAAGCTGGCATTACATGGGGGCATTCCTTTCCCAGATGGATATGGCTGGCATTGAAGAACGCAGCCGTTTTTCCAATGCCCAGATTGTTCGTCACGACGATCGCTTGTTCTTACTGGTGAACTTTGGTGATGATGTTTTCAATGGTCGCGGCGTTAGCGCCCTGCCGATTGAAGATATAAACCGCGCCATGCTGATGCGCAGTGATGATGGCGCGCTTAACATCTCGAACGAGGTCTTGTTAAATGTTGAAAACCTCAGCGCCTTTGGCGGAGGGTCTGCCGATTATAGACAAGACCTCTCGACCGGGTTAATCATGTCACGCGCCACGACCCAGAGAAACGGTGCCTATCAGATTGGCATCTACGGCCACGAAATTTTCGAATAAATACTGGTCAGGCCGAAAGCTTTCCCCTAAAATATAATGGTTCTTTTCATTCAGAATTATTTGCGAAACATGGGGTAGACATGGCATCACTGTATTTTAAATATGCGGCAATGAATTCCGGTAAATCAACACAGCTTCTTCAGGTTCATTATAATTATCTGGAACGTGGGATGAAGGCGCTTGCGCTAACGGCCAATCTGGACGACCGCTATGGCGTGGGCAAGATTACCGCCCGTATCGGCCTTGATCTGCCCGC
>CAXGXG010000003.1:0-17882 GCA_964013525.1 uncultured Alphaproteobacteria bacterium
AAAGGAACGCCGCGATTACAACGACCGCCGCAGTGCGGGTGATCGTCGCCAGCGCCGCGATCCCAATTACAAGGGGCCTGACCGTCGTGTTGGCGATCGTCGATCCGGTATTGACCGCCGCCAGCAACGCGCGGCCGAGTGGGTGCACAAGAAAAAATTCCTCGAACGCTCTATGCTGACCATGGCATCGCTGTTCTTTATCATTGTTCTGGTGGGTGTTTTCCTGATGTTGCCTGAATATAAAAACCTGAAAGATCAGGCGGAGCGCTATGACCAGATGCAGATGGAGCTGGCCGCAGTTAATCAGCGACTGGAAAACATTTCCGAAGAGCGTGTCGGCATCAGCGGACGCATTAACGAGGGGCTAAGCGCCTTGGAACGCGCGCGACAGGACATCATGCAGCAGGTGGAAACGGCTGAAAAAATTACTGAAGAATTCTCCAGCCGCAACTGGCAGCAAAACCTGAACTTGGCCGAACAAAAGGTCTATGGCCTTTATACAATGATGGACAGAACGGCCTATCTTTTAAACTCGCCGGGTGGACAAGAGGCCCTTGGCAATGCGCTGTCGGCGGTTGAAAGCGCTTTGTCGGGAACCGCGGGCGCGACAACCGATCAGCTGCAACAGCTGCGGACATCGGATCCGGTATTGTCGACTGTTCTGCGGGATATAAAATCCGAAGATCTGCAAGCTGCCATGATGCTGCTGACGCTGGGACAGGTGCGCGATTCACTGGGGCGAGAAAATACCTCTTTTGATAGTGATCTGGAATTGTTGCGCGAACTGGGCGGCGACGATCCGGAAGTGGCCGCGGCCATCAACCGTCTGGCCCCATATGCTGAAAGCGGCGTTTTGACAACCGATACGCTTCAGTCTGAATTCCAAGGGCTTGCCGGCGATATCGTTATGGCCAAATTGCGTGGTGAGGACCAAACTGTGCGCGATCAGGCAATGGAACGCCTCAGCCGTTTGATGACAGTACGAAAAACCGATGATTTAGCCGGCGATACGCCCGATGCAATTGTGGCGCGCGCCCAGATGATGATCGAACAAAATAATATTGAGGGTGCAATTAACGAGCTGCAAAAACTTGATGGTGCGCCCGCTGATGTGGCCGCCCCGTGGTTGGCTGCAGCGCAAACGCGCCAACAGGCGGATCAGGCTACAAACAATTTGATCGAACAAATCCTGGGTAATGTGGTCCAGGGTGAAAACCTGAACGCAGAAGGTTTGCAAGGGTTAGTGCAAAGCCTGTTCGGGCGGTTGAATTACGGTGCTGGCGCGTCCAGCGTCAGCGTCCCATCACGAAGTAACGGTTCGGGATACCCCGGATTGACATCGCAATAGGTTACAGAGACGGAGAAAGCACATGTTAAAGCCGCTTTGGTACCTTGTTAAAATTACACTGCTTGTCCTTTTGATTACATGGCTGGCCGCACGTCCGGGCGATGTTGAAATCAATTGGAACGGATATCTGATTGAAACCTCGTTCGGCTTTATGCTGGCTGTCGTTTTAACTCTGATTGTTTTGTGTTCTTTGTTGTATCGCGCCTACCGCAGTATGGTGCGTATGCCCCAAGTCGTACGCCAATACCGCAAAAGCCAAGCACGTGAAAAAGGGTATGAAGCCGTCACCAAAGGTTTGGTTGCCGTTGCTGCCGGTGATGCCAAGGGCGCAGATAAACAAGCCCGCCGCGCAGGCAAATTGATCCCCGGCGCGCCTTTGACGGGTTTACTCTCGGCACAGGCCGCTCTGATGAATGGGGACAACAGTCGCGCCCATCTTGAATTTGAAACGTTGCTTGAAGATAAAAATGCAGCCTTTTTCGGTCTGCGTGGCCTTTTGAACGAGGCGTTCCGCGAAAACGATCAAAGTCAGGCGTTGCTGTTTTTACGCACGGCAGAAAACCTTCATCCGCGCAGAACTTGGATCGTACGTTCATTGTTTGAGGCGGAATGCCAAGCCCGTGAATGGATTGCAGCTGACCAAACACTGACCAAGGCTATTCGTTTGAATATCTATGACCGCGAACGCGGCAATGAATACCGTCAGGCGATTTTGACTGCGCGTGCGCAAAAGGCATTGGACACCAATATGGAGCCCCAAGCGCTGAGCCTTGCCAAAAAAGCCTTTAGATTGGACGCAGGGTTTGTTCCGGCATCCGTTTTATACGCGAAACTGCTGGTAAAAAATGGCAAGAACCGTGCCGCGATTAAGGTCATTGAACAGGCTTGGGCCGCACAGCCCCATCCTGATCTGGATGTTCTATGGGCGCATTTGGCCCCGTCGCCCAAGGGTAAAACTGAAGAGGACAAGAAAAAGAACCACATGAATTGGTTCCGCAGGCTATACAATCTGGCCAGCTATCGTCCCGAAAGTAACGAGCTGATGGGCAAGGCCGCCATGGATTTGAAAATGTATGAGGATGCCCGCAATTGGCTGAAATCTGCCGGCAATTACCGCCTGTTAGCACGATTGGAACAGTTGGACGGCAGACATGAAGTGGAATCCCGTGAATGGCTGGAAATGGCGGCAACAGCAAAGCCGGGCCCGGCATGGGTTTGTGAAACCTGTGGTCATCAGCCGATGGAATGGGATCCGCTGTGTCCAAGTTGTCACGATTTTGACAGCATTGACTGGCGGCGTCCGGATCATGGGGTGAAACGGGTGCGTTCGGAAGGACACTTTCATGCCCGCGATACCGGTTTTATCGAGCCGCCCGAGAGCCTTTAAATCGTTATAAATGCCATGATCAGGAAAAGCGCCTGCTATTTGACCAGCTTGTAAAGCGGGCGGTAGAGAACAAGCCCACCCAAAAATCCACCAACATGCGCGGCCCAGGCGATTTCGCCCCCACCAGGCGCGGCTGAGAATAGTGCAAACAAAACAGATACGCCGACCCATAGTAAAGTGATGGGCATAAGTCCGCGCCAGCCGGGTTTCATTTGGCCGTGGTCCTGTAATATTCGCAGTAATGCCCCGAATAGGCCGCTGATCCCGCCGGACGCACCGATAAGCGCTGCGGAATCACCCCAAAATAACATCAGGTGTGTCAGCGCGCCCAAGGCCGAAGACACTAGGAAGATGATTATCAGACGTTTTGTGCCGATATATTTTTCAACGGCTGAGCCGAAGGCCAGCAACATCGCGACATTGATGGCGAGATGAAACCATCCGCCATGTAACAAGGTGTGTGTAAAGGGCATTGTGGCCAGCAGGTAGAACGGACCCTGTGATGGGTTTTCGTACAAGGGTGGCAAAAATGCCAAATACCGGAACAGGGTATTGGCGATATCCGTATTGGCAAAGTAGGTGATCAGAAAGGCGCCGATAAATACAACGCTCATCCATTTGACACCGGTCGGAATATTTAAGACGGGTTCTGATGGTGGCTTTTGCTTGGACTTTTCAGCTTTCAGTTTTTGTTCCAGCCGTTTCAGGCGCTCAATCTCGTCCGGAAACTGGGAAACGTTATCTGTATTGTTTTTATCGTTCTTGTCTGCCATTTTATCTGCCGTCTATTGTATGTCCGCCCCTTCATGATATATTAGAGTGTAGGTTTTCAAAAGAGACAAAGGGGAATATATGGTATTCGGTTTCAGCAAAAAAGATAAGTCCGGTCATACGAAAGGGCAAGTGCCCGATGGCTTAGATGCATTCTGGATGCCTTTCACACCACAGCGTGATTACAAGAAAAACCGTTTACGTTCCCTGGTATCTGCCAAGGGGATGTATTACAAAACCGAAGATGGCCGCAGTATGCTGGACGGATGTTCAGGCTTTGGCTGTACCAATTTCGGTCACAACCACCCCAAGATTACCGAGGCCATTCAGCGCCAAGCTGCGCAATTGGATTTCGCCCCGAACTTTCAGTTCTCCTCTTCTGTTGCGTTTGAAGCCGCAGATGTTTTGTGCAAGGCGATGCCTGAACACATTAATCACGTTTTCTTTTCCAATTCGGGATCAGAGGCTGTCGATACGGCCCTGAAAATTGCTCTGGCCTACTGGCGCGCCAAAGGCAAGTCAGAAAAAACCCGCTTTGTCGGGCGCCTTCGCAGTTATCATGGCGTTAATTTCGGCGGGATTTCCGTCGGCGGTATTTCCTATATGCGCAAAAACTTCTCCAGTTCTTTAATACCGGGTTGCGATCATTTGCCGCACACGCACAATTTGGAAAAACAGGCCTTTTCCAAAGGCCAGCCGGAATGGGGTGCGCATTTGGCGGATGAATTGGAAAATCTGATCTATCTGCACAGCGCGGAAAACATCGCGGCCGTCATTGTTGAGCCTGTGGCCGGATCAACGGGGACACTCGTGCCACCTGTCGGGTATTTGGAGCGTCTTCGCGAGATATGCACCAAACATGACATCCTTTTGATTTTCGATGAAGTAATTACCGCCTGGGCGCGTCTGGGCTACGCCACAGCCGCCGAAAAATTCAATGTCATGCCCGACATCATTACATCGGCCAAAGGAATTACAAACGCGACCGTACCACTGGGCGCAACATTTGTATCCGATGAAATTTATGATGCGTTTATGCAGGGGCCTGAAAATCAGATCGAATTTCTTCATGGCTATACCTATTCCGGGCACCCGTTGGCCTGTGCCGCGGCACTGGCAACGCAGGATGTGATCAAAGAAGACGGCATGTATGAACAGGCACAGAAAATCGCCCCGATTTGGGAAGACGCATTGCATACCCTGAAAGGCACACGCCATGTCACAGATGTCCGCGCATGCGGTCTTATGGGTGGGGTTCAGATTGATCTGGGTGACCGTCCGGCAGACAAAAAATCACGCGGAGCTGAAGTCTTTAACAAAATGTTTTTCGAACAAGACATCACAATGCGCTACACAGTTGATGTCTTAGGCCTCTATCCGTCCGTGATTGTTAACGAGGATGAAATCGGCATCATTGTGGATCGTCTGAAAAAGACATTGGAAACTGTCGAGTAAATACCCGACGTTAAATAGACTTTGATGGGTCGTGCGTTCAGTGTGGGCGCACCATAGGTCTTTTTGTTTGTGCCTTGTTGGCGCAAGTGTGGAGCGCATTTGTAAAGTCCTTTAAGAACTTTGGTCCGTTTGCATTCGCAGCAGAAATCAAGACATCGCAAATTTCATTGGGTGTCACCGGACGATTATAGATGTAATCCACATTCGTGGCGCCATCGGCAACATCAAAGCGGACTTTGCCTTCAGTGGTATAGAGCTGACCTTCACGCTCCTGAACGCCGATGGCTGTGTTTTGCAGGTGGCGGTAAAAGACGCCGCGGCGCAGGATCAACAAACGGTCATCTTTAATTGCCAATCGGCTTTTGTCGCCGGGCATTTCATTCATAGCCTGAACATACGCTTTAAAAAGCGGATAGATTTCCTCGGCCACCTTTGGTGCATGTTTGGCAAGGCGCATGCGCTGTCTTTCTAATGCTGATTGACGTTCAAACGCGTCCTTTGAAATTTTGGACAACGCGCTTTGGATTGAAGATTGCTCCGACATATAACCCTCTTGTTTTCAGCCAACTGATTTTCCACACGCGATAGCGTGACACACAATCGGAAAGCTACATGGTTATGAAAAGACCGTCAACGATTCACGGCGCTTTTTCCAGACATTCTTCTAATTTTCCGGCCATCCGCGTATGTGGCAATATAAGGCCAACCCATCCGCCAGGTTATTGCGCGCCCAGCCTTTTCGTACGCGGCGATCCTGATCAACCCTGAGGCAGCTTTTGCCAAAGGTCAGGATGTCCAGACAGGCGGCATGCGATACACCCTTGTCCTGACATAGGCGCGCCCATTTCATATAGTATGTGCTGAGTGTGGTTTGATATTCGCTCATATCCTTATGTCCGCCACCTCCCAATTGATGCGGTGATGAAATCCTGAACCCCAATCCGTGCGATAAGATATGGCAAGCCTGTTCAATTTGCTGGGCAGCCTCCTGATGATGTGGGCTAAGTGTATTCCACAAACGTGCATCCAGAACACGGCGACGCGGGGGCTGTGGGTGATGTGGCTTTGCATTTGCCTTTGCCTTTGCCTTTGCCTTTGCCGTTGGCCGACTGGGGGCATGCTTTTCCTGAAAATCGTGCGGGGTCGTGGGCCTTGTATTGCGACCATGTTTGATGGTCCAAACGGGTTGCCACTCCTGCCAGTCCATTGATGCGATTCGTGAAATTGCTTTTTCAATCGTCATAGAAAAGTCCTTTTGTTGCTGATAACGTCAACATATTGACAAAATCGCAATTATTAATCAACAAAATTATTATTTTTAGCATTTTATTTATCTTATCTTGCTATTCTCAAAAGATATTTTAGGGTTAGCGGACGGGAGATTTTGATGCAAGATTTGCACAAATGGATAAAATCAGTGATTGATACGACGCAGGGCTTAACACAAAAAGGCCTTGCCAAAGCCATGGGTTTGAACCCGGCTGCCGTTAACCGTATGTTACATGGTGCCCGTGCGATCAAGGTCGATGAAGTCCCTGTGATCGAAGAGTATTTAGGACAAAACTGGATCCCCCAAGACAGGGAGAGGAAATCGATGCAAGGCGCATATACGCCGGCCGGCGATATATACGGGGCAGATAATAATGGTGATTTCTCCCAGGCCCGACGCTTTGAACGCAGATTACCCGTGCCGCATGCCGATGTTGTCCCTGTCTATGGCCTTGCCGAATCCTCGTCTGATGACATTACACTGGACCGGACCAAACCCGTTGATTGGGTTCCGCGCCATCCATCACAGGCGGGGTTGGATGGGGCCTACGCTTTTTACATTCACAGTGATGATATGCAGCCCCGCTATTTTCCGGGGGAGCTTGTCTACCTGCACCCGGCCCGACCGCCGGAACGCAACCGTGACTGTCTGGTCGTCTTTCAGGACGGCAGGGCAGTTGTCCGCACATTTGTACGGCGCGATGGAAAAAACATTGTTTTGCGTCAGTACAACCTTCCCCATGAAGAAACCATTGCCAGTGATGCCGTGGCCGCCCTGTTTACTGTTGTCGGCCGCAGTTAGACGGTAAAAAATTTTGAGGAATTTGAATAGACGTCCTAGCGTCCGCCGCACAGGCGTGACAGGTGGTCATATTCATGTTTGGAATCGATGCGCTGTTGTTTTTCGCGGCGCTCGGCTTTCATATCGGCAAGGATACGTTCAATTGTCTTTTGGATATCCTGATTCATAC
This sequence comes from uncultured Alphaproteobacteria bacterium, assembly GCA_964013525.1. Lineage (GTDB taxonomy): Bacteria > Pseudomonadota > Alphaproteobacteria > Micavibrionales > CSBR16-224 > CATLPD01. The sequence continues at coordinate 7,202 of CAXGXG010000003.1, forward strand.
TCGCGCGTTGCGCCTCGATCTGATTGGCATTGAAGGGTCCGTAAATTGCGTTTTGACGCAGGCTGCGGCGAATTTCACTGTCAAAGATATTGCGGTATTTTCGCATTAGCGCTTCATCGACTGCGATATGTTTCATTTCATGGCGCAGTGTTGCATTGTACCGACAGCGGTCCTGATTGTGTTCTGAAGCAATATAAATGGTAGGACTGCTGGTCATCGTCAAATTGACCTTGTCATACCACATGCATGTGTCCTTGCTGATGGGATGCGTTGACCAGGCAATATTGGCAGTCATGGAAACGTTGATATCACCGGACATCAAGCCGCTGATTTTGGAATGAACGCCTGCTTCATATGGGGATACCGTATCAATGCTGAATTGTTCCAGCTGATTGTGGGATTTGGTCACATCATAAATAATGTCCTCGCGAATGGTCTGCAGGTTGATCTCGGGCATCTTGTGACGCTCGCACTCTGCAAAACCGATCTGGGTCACCATGTATGGGACGGCTAAAAGTTCAATTCCAAACATACACGCTCATTATATCAAAAAATTCTTTAACAAACACTTATGTTTCAGGGCTTATTCGGAAAACCGGTTTTTGATTTTAGAGATGTAGCCGCCAACGCTCATCACATTTTGAATCCGGCGATCCAAAAAGGCCCAGGTTTTCTCATAATTGTCTGAGGTGTCGCGCAACCAATACAGCGTGGTTGATGCCAGAACACCGGACAGCAAAACCCGTTTCGTATAATGGTTATAATCTGTTGCGCGATCCCCTGCGGCGTACCACAGCCGGTCTGCAGTTTGCCAGGTCAGTTTTTTCAAATGCATTCCGCGCAAGGGGTGCATCATATATTTGAGTGACGCTTTAAAAGCATTGCGGTGCGTGGACAGGGCCATCAAACGGGCACGAACACCATGGGTGATTTTTTCGCGCACTTTCATTTCTGCGACATCATCCTGTTCCATTGCGGCCAGCATTTCATTATCTGCCCAATCCGCGAACAGTTTGGTTAAATCATCAACCCCGTTTGGACAATAGCGTGTCATTGGAACAATGCCGTATTCGTCCTTGAGTTTGCGGATCAGTGTATCGTTCCATCCGCATTGGGGTGCATGTTTTAGTGCGCTGCTGAGGATAGCACCTTGTTCATCTGTAAATTTTGAAGATTTGTTCATAAATACCCTTTAGAATGAGCGTGAAATTGTTTCACTAATAACATGGCAATAATATGAAACTATTAAAAGATCTTTTCTTGCCAAAAGCGCACAGCGAAAAAATATCCCAGCAGATTATCCTGATGGCAGATGACGCAGTGGTTGCCTTGGATCAAGATATGCATATTTTGCTGATCAATAAATCGGCTGAACATATGTATGGATATAAGGCCGAAGAACTGATCGGACAACCCTACAACCTCTTGATACCCGAACATCAGCGGCGCGAGGAAAACAACATGCTGACCCGCTTTATGCTGGGGGATGAGGCACGCCAAGTCTGTAACGAACGCGGACATATGTTCAATGGTCTGCGTAAAGGGGGCGAAGAATTTCCCACGCACATGACCATTTTAAAATATGAACACGGGCGCAATACGTCCTTGGGTTTTATCATCAAAGACATCAGCCATGATAAAGAAAGTGAAGAAGAGCGCCTGCGTTTTTTAACGACTGATGCCCTGACTGGCCTGTACAACCGCCGTCATTTTATTCAATGTGCCGAAAATGAAGCTGTGCGCGCACGCAGATACGGACGCCCCTTGTCGATTTTGATCATGGACATAGATAAGTTTCAGGATTTTAATACCGAACATGGACACGAGGCCGGAGATAAATTGCTGCAGAAAATTTCAATCGCATGTCAACGCGCATTGCGCAGCATGGATATGATTGGTCGTTGGAGCGGCGGGGAATTCATTTTCTTACTTCCTGAAACCCAGGCTGAAAACGCACAGGTGATTGCTAACCGTTTATGTACCATCGTTTCCAGAACCGCTTTTAAAAAAGATTGCGATTCAGGCACCTGTACGGCGAGTATCGGCATTTCGGAATTCCGCAAAACGGAAGTCAATATCGACTTGCCGATTTCGCGGGCGGCAAAGGCCGTTTCCCAGACCAAGAAAAATGGCGGTGGGCGTGCTGTCATTGAAAAATAGAGGATCCCCGGAAAGGATATAGATAAAGTGAGCGATGATATCGGCGCAGATGATGATTTAGACCGCGGCAGTTTTCTGGGACGTGCCGGACGATATGCAAAGGTGACAGGAACAATGGGCGGTTTGGCGGCAAAGATGGCCGGTCAAAAATATCTGGGCCGCAATATTGATAAACCCGAACATGCGCGTGCTTTGACGGCTGCCCTCGGTAACCTCAAAGGACCGTTGCTCAAGGTTGCGCAATTGCTGGTGACAATCCCGCAGGCCTTGCCGCCTGAATATGCAGCCGAGCTTCAGCAACTGCAGGCGGATGCGCCGCCGATGGGGTGGCCTTTTGTCAAACGACGTATGCGTGCAGAATTAGGCCCTGATTGGCAATCACACTTTACCGATTTTACCAAGGAGGCGGTTGCGGCTGCGTCCCTGGGGCAGGTTCATCGCGGAACAACGACAGATGGGCAGGATGTTGCGTGCAAGCTCCAATACCCTGATATGGAATCGGCTGTAAAATCAGACTTGAGCCAGTTGAAATTGATCTTGTCTATTTTTGCCCGATACGACAAAGCCATTGATACCCGCGAAATCTATCAGGAAATTACAGAGCGCCTGTTCGAAGAGCTGGACTATAAGCGCGAAGCCAAGCAAACAAAACTTTACGATTATATGTTGCGCAACGAACCCGGCGTTCATATTCCGCAGGTTGTGGACGAATTGTCTACAGGCCGTTTATTGACCGCATCCTGGCAAAATGGTGCGCGGATTTTGACATTCAAAGATGCAGATTCCGATGTGCGTGCAGCAATTGCGCTGAATATGTTTCGGGCTTGGTATGTGCCGCTTTGTGAATATGGAATCATCCACGGTGATCCGCATTTGGGAAATTATACGGTGCGCCCAGATCACAGCCTGAACCTTCTTGATTTTGGCTGCGTGCGCATTTTCCCGCCACGTTTTGTCAAGGGTGTGGTTGAATTGTACAGGGCTTTGCGTGACAATGACGATGCGCGTGCCGTTTACGCCTATGAATGCTGGGGCTTTGAAGATATTTCCAAAGACCTCCTTGATGTTTTGAATGTTTGGGCGCGGTTTTTATATGGCCCGATTTTGGAAGACAAGATCCGTCCGATCGGCGAGCTGCAGGAGGGTGGCGGCGTCTATGGACGGGACACTGCAGAAAAGGTGCATATGGAATTGCGTCGCGTTGGCGGGGTAACGGTTCCGCGCGAATTCGTCTTTATGGATAGGGCAGCCTTAGGTCTTGGATCGGTCTTTTTACATCTGCGTGCTGAGGTCAACTGGTTTCAGGTTTTCAATGCCCTTATTGACGATTTTGATGTCGATAAACTGGCGGCCAAACAGGCTGAAGCCCTTGAAAGATTTGATCTTTCCGGTTGACAGGACAGGGTTAGAGGGGTATCTTTCAATATTCCATAACCAAGAAAGATTCGTATGAAAACCTCGGCCCAGCTCAAGGACATTTTCCTTAGCAATTCCCGCAAAACCCTTTCAAAAACACAAGATGTCCGCATCAACCCCGAAAAGTTAAAAGCCTTCGCAATGGGCTTAAAGGTTCCGGGCGGGGACGCCTATGGCTGGAATGAATATCTATCAGCGGAGGCCCTGAAAGACCCCGTTGATTTCCACCGCGTGTTTCATGAAATGCTGGTCATTACCGCGCAAAACGCCGGTTACCTGTATCGTGGTGAAAACGGGAACACTGAAAAATGGGCGGTTAAAAATTCTGGCGCCAAAGCCCTGCTTGAATATTTTGACGATCTAAAGGCAAAAGGCCTTTTGGGTGATGCGCCTGATATGGCACAACTGGATGCATCCCTTCAGGATAAGCCTCTGTCTGGCGTCCGTCAAAAGATCATGAATGAGACCCTGGGTACAGCCGCTTCTTTCAACGTTCATAAAATTGAAGCCCAAACCATGCAGTATAGTGGTGGCTATCGTTTTGATATGAAGACCGTTGAAACGCTATCTGAAATGTTCCCGACCGCTTATGGCGAAGACCCTTTCCGCAAAAAAGCGGTTCTTTTGTGCCTGATGGTGGCGGGTCATTTGCGCAGCCGCGGCGTACAGGTCGACCTTCAGGATTTGATTGTTCCTGCGGATTACCGTATCCCGGAAACGTTGAATGCCGCCGGCGTGATTGAAATGTCAGATGAACTGGTCAGCCGTATTGAGGCTGATGAATTGTTCAACGAAGACGATCCGGCGGTCAAAGCCGTTCGTGCGGCATCTGTCGTCGCTGTTGAGGAGATTTGCAAGCAATCCGGCTTGGCCATTGATCAAATTGATCTGGCCTTATGGATGGCGGCGCGCGATGGTACGCTTGATAAACTAAAAGCGGCCAATACGGATTGTAAGGTCGCCTCCAAACACTTGGCTTGCGAAACTATGCGTTTTTAATAGACACCTGCTTGGGAGGCATAGTCAAGACGGGGCGGTTGGAATTACGTTTTTTGTGCCGTCTTCGTCTAACACCCAAGCCTGCCATTGACAAACGTCAATTGCGTTATGTATAATGGCCGTTCTTTTTATAGGAGTGATTCATGGCAAAATCTTATGCGGTTGCACGCCTGTCGTACGAGACAAAAAAATTCTTTCACCGTGGGCATAAACGCAGTTGGCTGGCGTGTCTGGCCGGACTTGGTTTGATCACATCATCCCCGATGTGGGCAGATTCAGATACCGTTGATCATTATCAGCGTGATGTGACAGCCATGGATGCTGATATGACACGCAATGCAGAGCAGGCGATTAAAAACCTGATCGGCAGTCACAAAGAAGCCGAAGCCCTCGACAAGCATATTTATATGATCCGTTACGATGGCGAAGTGCCCAAGGACCTGGCCCTTCAGGCACGCATAATGAAGCAGGAACGTGACAATCACCGTGAAATGGTTGAGGCCTATCTTTTTAATGATCCGCGCATGACAGAAGATCAACTCGCGAAATTCTTAACACGTCTGGATACAGCAGGTATTGACATGAATGCGCGTGGTGGGGAAAAATATAACCCATACATGTTGAAAGAATGCCAAGTGACCTATGGTGATGATTTCACCAATGCTTGGGATGTAAAACAATGCATGACAGGGGAAGAGCGTCACGGGGCCGATCAAATGGTGCCGGCCGGTATGGCAGGTGCTTTTTTTTCAGCCATTCTTTTGTCAATGACGAAAGAACCCTGGCGTGAAAAGCCTGTACGCCCGGACCGTCAGGCCTATCGCCGCCGCAGACCTGAACACTAATTGCAATATCGAAAGGTGAAGATGACTGCTCAACTGACCAATCAATTCAATCAGCCAAACGGGTTTCAATTCGGAACTTTTGAAAATGCGCGTGGAAAAACTGTGCGATTTGGTCAGGCCAAGGCTCAAACCAAAAAGGCCAAAGGAAGCCTTGTCATTGGCCCCGGATATGGGGAAACGATAGAGAAGTATTTTGAGCTTATATCTGAACTGACCGCGGCCGGGTATGACACTTACATTATCGATTGGGTCGGCCAAGGCGGGTCCGAGCGTATGGACCGCAATGAACCGCAAAAACCCTATGATAACAAAGATTTTATGACCCATCACCGTGATGACCTGCATCAGTTTGTCACGCGCGTGATTGATTTGCCACAGAATCATAAGCTGGGGTATATTGGCAATTCAATGGGCGGACATATCGGTATGCGCTTGATCGAACGTTACAGCACCTTGTTTGACAGTGTCAGTTTGAACGCGCCTTTTTTCGAGATCAATACACGTGGCTGGCCGCCGTCATTTGCAGCGGCCTTGGCGGCAACGAAAAAATTGATGGGCCACGGCCGTCGTTACGTGCCAGGTGGTGGAGAATGGGGGCTGCGCAACGCTTTTAACGGCAACAGCAAAACATCCTGCCCGAAACGCTATGCTGAAATGAATCGCATTTTTGAAAGTAAAGCCAGACTGCGGATGGGCGATCCAACAGTCAATTGGGTTTTGCACAGCCGTGATTCATTGGGAATGCTTCGTGAAAAATTGCTTTTGGGCCGTATCAATACGCCAATCCAGATTGCGGTTTCCGGACAGGATAAAACGGTTTGCCCCGACGCGCAAAAGCGTGCGTTAAAATTTCTGCCGAATGCTGTCGGGCTTTATTATAAAGAAGCGCGTCACGAAATCTGGATGGAGCGTGATGAGATACGGGGCCCTTGGTTGAAGAACATGCTGCATATCATCAATACAACTTTTGATACCAAGTTAAAGCCCGTGCGGGTTAGCAAGAAATTACCTATTTATAAAAAGCCCGGAAACGATCGCTAATTTTTTAGTTTTGTTATTTCACGGATTACTCCGCCAGGTTAAACGGCGCGCGTTTGTTCAATCCATTCCTCTTCGCTGAGAATATGGATCCCCAATTCTTTGGCTTTCTTAAGCTTGCTGCCGGCATCGGCGCCAGCCACCAGAATGTCTGTTTTCTTTGATACCGAACCACTGACATGCGCGCCCGCACGTTCGGCTGACGCCTTGGCTTCATTACGGCTCATTTTTTCAAGCTTGCCTGTAAAAACAACGGTTTTCCCGCTGACGGAGGTCTCGCTGGTTTGAACGGCAACATAGGGGCCGACTTGGACCTCTTCTAATAAAGCCTCAAGCGCTTCTTGATTGTGGGGTTCTGAAAAGAAAGCAGCCAGATCTGCCGCGACAGACGGGCCGATATCATCAATATTGATCAAGCGTGCAAAGGATTCTGATGACGGGTCTGCGGCGATCGTCATTTCCTTCCTAAGTGTGTCAAAATCTTCATAACGCTGCGCCAGCCGTTTGGCAGTTGCCTGTCCCACCTGACGAATGCCCAAAGCATAAATAAAGCGTTCCAGTGCAATCTTGCGTTTGGCTTCAATCGCATCGAACAAATTTTTGACAGATTGGCGTCCCCAACCTTCGCGGTTTTCCAAGGGATTGTCCAATTCAGCATTTTTTCCTTTCAGGCGAAAAATGTCAGCGGGTGTATGGATCAGGCCTTCTTCCCAAAACTGACGGATGATTTTGTCACCCAGGCCATCAATATCAAATGCATATTTACTAACAAAATGCTTGAGGCGCTCAACAGCCTGCGCATCACAGATCAACCCACCCGTACAACGATAGGCGACTTCGCCTTCTTCGCGGATGGCCAACGATCCGCAAACCGGGCATACGGGTTTAAATTTATAAGGGAGAGTATCCGGCGCGCGTTTTTCCAAAACCGGTCCCAAAACCTGTGGGATAACATCACCGGCGCGCTGTATGCGAACCGTATCTCCAATGCGGACATCCTTGCGTGCGATTTCATCCGCGTTGTGAAGGGTCGCACGCGATACGACAACACCGCCAACGGTCACCGGCTTTAATTCAGCAACTGGGGTCAGGGTGCCCGTGCGGCCGACCTGAATGGTAATATCCTCAAGCCTGGTTACGGCCTTTTCCGCAGCAAACTTATGTGCGATCGCCCACCGTGGGGCGCGGGACACGAAACCCAATCGGTCCTGAAGGGCAAGGTCGTTAACCTTATAAACGATTCCGTCAATATCATAGCCGAGGTCAGCGCGTTGTTCTTCCATCTGTGAATGATAGTCGAGCAACCCTTGTGTTGTGTCTGTACAGACAATGTCATGTGGAACGTCAAAGCCGTAGGATTTTAACTGATCACGAATGCCGGTTTGTGAATCCGCAATCGGGTCCGAAGTCGCGCCCAAAGCATAGGCAAAGAATTTCAATGGCCGCTTTTCAGTTACCTTGGGATCCAGCTGGCGCAAAGACCCGGCGGCTGCATTGCGCGGATTGGCGAACAGCTTGGCACCATCAGCCTCTTGACGTTTATTCAATGTTTCAAAATCCGCATGCGACATGTAAACTTCACCGCGCACTTCAATGACGGCGGGCGGATTGCCAGCCAAAGTGTGCGGTACGGTTTTCAAGGTTTTGATGTTTGCGGTGATATCTTCGCCTGTTTGGCCGTCCCCGCGTGTTGCCGCAGAAACCAGGCGCCCATTCTCATACCGAATGGAACAAGACAGCCCATCGATCTTGGGTTCACCGAAAACGGTGATTTGCTCTTCGTTTGTCAGGTTTAAAAACCGTTTGATGCGATCAATAAAATCATAAACCTCTTCGGCGTTCATCGCATTGGATAGGGACAGCATCGGTATAGAATGTTCAATCTTGGCAAATCTGGATGATGGGGTTGCCCCGACGCTCGTACTTGGGCTGTCACCGGTTTTCAAATGCGGATAATGGGCTTCAATTTCTTCCAGTTCGCGCCTTAAGGCGTCATACTTGGCATCTGTAATCTCAGGCGTGTCTTCCTGATAATAGAGAGCATCGTGTTTGCGAATCTCTTTTGCCAGCTGATCGTGGCGCATTTCGCTCTTGATGGGGTCGGGTTTCTTACTCATTCCCGTAATATAGACGTTTGTATCCGGTTGGAAAAGCCTGCAAATCAAAAACCCTTGGCATTTCAAATAAAAAAGGTTAATATTCAAGTGAATTTGAAATAACGTATGCGTATTTCTGTTTAGTACATATTTTATAGGTTTGTTTGGCAATGAACGCTAAGAACGATACGACCTCTGGCCAACAGGGGCACAGTGCCAAAAAAATCCTACTTGTTGAAGATTATGAGGGCAATATTGTTATTGCCCTGCACTATCTTGAGGAAGAGGGTTTTTTGGTAACAAGTGCTCTCAATGGTGAAGAGGCTTTACAGGCAATAGAAAAAGAAGATTTCGATCTGGTCTTGATGGATGTTGAAATGCCCATCATGGACGGCTATGAAGCCACGCGTGTTATACGTCAGCGTCAGAAAGAGAGAAAGTTAAAACCATTTCCGATTATCGGGACCACGGCCAATGCTTTTACCGAGGATCGCGACAAATGTTTCGAAGCCGGTATGGATGATTACGTCAGCAAGCCGTTCGATTTCAAATATTTGATAGATAAAATCCGCAAATTGACCTAAGCCGCTTTATCGGCAATCAGTTTTTGCGCGGCGGCGCGGGCCTCGCCTGTGATTTCAGCGCCGGCAATCATGCGTGCAATTTCATCCAGGCGGTCATTCTCTGACAGTCTTTCAACGGCGGTACGCGTCGATGTTTTGTCAGATGATTTGCTGATTTTTAATTGTGTTGCTCCACGTGCGGCAACCTGTGGGCTGTGGGTGACAACCAGGATTTGATTGTGTTGGCTCAGGCGCTCTAGCCGTTTGCCTACTGCATCTGCGGTCGCCCCACCGACACCGCTGTCGACCTCATCAAAAATCAATGTAGGAACGTTTGACGTCTCGGCCAAAACCAGTTTTAGCGCAAGCATAAACCGTGAAAGCTCGCCACCCGATGCAATTTTATTGATGGGACCGGGTGCAGACCCTGGATTTGTAGCCACGCGAAAGGCAACTTTACTCAACCCTTTTTCGTTCCACCGCTCAGGCTCTTTTTTATCAACCTGAATATCAAAACGTGCATCCCCCAATTTCAGCGACGGCAATTCTGCCATTAACTTGCCACTCAAAATCTTGGCCGCATCTATGCGCGCCTGATGCAATTGTTCTGCCGCATGGGAATAGGCTTTGCGTGCGGCATTCTCTTCGTTTTCCAATTGGTTCAAACGGCTTTCGAAATCATCAATCAGCGCCAGTTCATCACGTATTTCTTCTTGTTTTTGCAGCAGTTCATCAATTGTACAATTGTGCTTGCGCGCGCAATCCTTCAGATCATAAAGGCGGCTTTCGATTTGGTTCAAATCCTGATCCGTATCTTCAATATCGCTTAATTGCGACAGGCGGGCGGCGGCATCCTCGATCTCAATTTGGGCCCGGTTCAGCGCGTCTAGAATACCGCCTGCGGCCTCAGGCAGGGTGCTGGCCAGTTTATCCATTAGGGATTGCGCACGGCCCAATTGTGCATAAATGCCGTCATCATCTTCAAAATAGCGGGTCAATTCCTGATGCGCGTCAGCAATTTTCTCATGATTCATCATTTGCAAGCGCAGGGCTTTTAAGGTGTCTTCTTCGCCCTCATCAGGGGCCAGCTTATTCAGCTCCTCCAGGCAATAGCGCAAATAATCTTCGCGGGTGGCGGCATTTTCCGCCTTGGTGCGTACATCCATCAATGCCTTTTGAGCTGTGTGCCAACTGTCGTAGGCCGTGGCGGTTTCAGAAAGAAGGGCAGGGTAGGCGCCGAAAAGGTCCAATGCATCGCGGTGATTTTTCTCATCCAACAATCCTGCCGTATCGAATTGTCCGTGGATTTCGATCAATTGATCGCCGATGGATTTCAATGCGCCAATACTAACGGGGGTGTCGTTGACAAACGCTTTGCTGCGCCCATCCTTGCCAAGGGTGCGGCGGATAATCAGCCCATCGTCGGCATGAATGTCCATTTCATTTAGGACGCCAAAAACGCTGTGATCAGGGGGAATGTCAAAACTTGCGCTGACCTGCCCTTTGTCCGCGCCATGGCGAACCAGACCGGCATCCGCCCGGCGTCCGGTGGCAAGCTGGCTCT
>CAXGXG010000004.1:0-17869 GCA_964013525.1 uncultured Alphaproteobacteria bacterium
GATGACATTATTATGGAGTTCTCCAGAATTCAGCGCGAAGTGGCTGGGTTAAAACCTGTCAGCTAAACTTTTAACAACTCTCTTGATAAAGGAAATAGCGCACGCGGATTTCTGGTGCATACGTGACTTTATCAACCAAGAGCCTGCAACTATCATTAAATCTGGCCTCGAGAAAGTCTACGGCGAGATCAGCTGCCGCATTGTTACCATCGATGTTAAAGCCAAAAACGACCCTGTTGACATCTCCACTGTCTGAATTGATCAAGAACCAATTGCGTAACTCCCCCGGATGGGAGGGAAAGGAATCGTTTCCAGGTTCAAAGATATAGACTTCATCCAACGGTGCCCCCGGACACTGCAAAAACTGTAAATCATTTGTCGCTGCTGGCCCTGCGGGATTATTCGCTTCACCCACATTCAACGGCCAAGGCGGGTTTGGGTTGTCATCACTATCAATATCACCATCGCCATCCAGATCAACCGAATTGGGATATGTGATTGTGCATTGGGTGATTTTGGCCGCCACCATATTAAGCTGATTATACAGCTCTTGTGACAGGGCTTGGGCGCGTTGCGCCACGGCATCATCGCCCTGCTCATCCACGAATGTGAACGTCAGCAGGCCCAAGAGGCCAATCGCCAAAAGGATATAAAGAAACACGCCACCGTTTTGATTTTTATCAAAGAAAGAATTCATATACACCCTTCCTTTCGAATCCAAAAGTTTAAAAAGCGTGTGCTTGAAAAGTCATGCGTATCAAACTCGCAATCGGGCAAACGTTGCGCCAGCATATTCACCATTGTATCACCAACCGCATTTGGAAAATTATAGCTAACAGAAACGCGCAAGCCATTGGCATCTGCACTGTAATACCATCGCGTTGTAACTTTGGGCTGAGGAACGCGAAATTGATTTGGTGGTTGAAACATATAGGCCGTTGCAGCTGGCGCGCCCGTACATTGTTGGTCAATCAGGTATTGGCTAGCGCCTGCACCATTGGGTTGTTTGGGATCCCCTGCATTAAGCGGATAAGGCGTATAGGGATTGTCATTGTTATCAATATCGCCATCGCCATCCAAATCACCGCCGCCATCGGGATATAAAAGCGCACATTCCTGAAAGGCCGCGCGAATATAATCCGCCTGCTGAATCAAAAGGGCCGTATTTTCACGCGCCTGACGTTTCAAATCGTGGGTGGAGGTGTCACGCGTGACGGCAAGTGTTAAGGTGGCCAGAAGGCCGATCGCTATAAAAATATAGATCAGTATATTGCCAGCCTGATCTGCGGCACTATCACCGTTGCGCGCATGCCGAAACGGCGCACCCTGATCCGGATGCGCCGCCTTGTTTTGTTTCACGTCATGCGTTTGAAACAGCATTCTGCGATATCTTACTGTTCAGCCAGGACGTGGTAATAAACCAACGGGCCAGATGCCACATTTTCGATACATGCAAATGGTTCAGCGCCGGCGGCATCAAACGTACCTGCATGTGTTGAATTGTTTGGCGCGCCTGTAACAGGTGTTGTCGGGTCAACTGTAACCGCATTTGCCTCTGTTTCAGGATCCACATTTGCAAGACCCAGACCGCGGTTGATTTCACGACAAACATTCAGGTCCAAACCGCTGGCAACCACGATGACTTCGCGACCACTGGTTTGTGTATCTGCACCAAGCTCCCAAACGTACCAACCATCTGTCGCATGCGTAGCGTCTAGATAGCCGTAATCCGTTGCCCCAGAATTGCCCGGTGGATCTTGTTGAATGGCACCGCCACCCTCTGACATAAAGACATCATTGTTGAAATCGTTATCCGCAGGCGATGAACTGCCATCATCTGTCGGATCGAAATCAAGCTGATTTTCATTTACACCTGTAATGGTCATACGCATCGCCGCCGTTCTGAGGCCCGCTGCATACTGTGTCATTTCAGCAGCTGTGATCGCCGCCTGTTCACGGTCAATACCACCGCCGCCGCGACCGGACTGGGTCACCGCATATGACAGGGCCGCAAAAAGCGCAACCGCAATCAAGATGAGAAAGAGCGCATTACCCTGCGTATCTTTCAAAAAGTCTTTTTTGTTAAACATGCTCAAACTTCCTTTCATTTAACCTTCTCGCATTCATGTTAAGCTCTTACCGGCTTATTGCAATTCTTTTTAAATCAAAAAATTATAGGGATGGGTTCCCCGGGCCGCCCGCTGGCGCCGCTGGTGCGGCTGTCGGCGCGTCCATAACTTTAATCATTGAAATCTTTAAATCCGCTTTTAGCGTACCGCCCGTACATTCAGGGCCAAGACACATGCTGTCCACGGCCACGTGCCAGTTCTTGCCGCCTCCTTGAATATGGCCAATGGCATATGTCATAGCTGTAAATTCGGAATCGTTACCAGTGATGGTGATCATGCCTTCGTTACTGGCACGCAACGTCAAAACAGGGTAGAGCTCCGCATCTTCAATTTCCTCTACAAATGTTTCCAGACTTGTTTTTGGAACAGGTGTAAATTGAATTTCCGGCACAGGGGGACGCATGCTTTCCACTTCCAGCAGTTCAGCGCGCAGTTCAGCGGCTTTTGATGCTTCCGTTGTGGCAAACAAGACTGCGCCCCCTGCCAGTACCCACACCAAACCAGCAGCAATCAAAGCGTTATATCCAACAGTCAGCGGAAGTTTATCAAGAAACTTATCCAAATCCTTTACAGCATTTGGATTGGTAATTGACTTCAATGACCGCCAATCAAAATTTTTCAGTTTTTTAAAATCCAAAACTCTAACCCAAACCTTTCAAATCTCTAATTTTAAGAATAACCATGAAATATGGCGAGAATATGTTATGCGATTAACGCGTGCCCTTGATGCGCAGATAGCCGCGTTCTTTTTCATCAATACCCACCGTTTGCGCGCCCAACCGGCTGATGTCACCTTCCATTGCGCGGGGGACAACCGCCAGCCATTCAACCTGATCACCTGTTGTAACCTCATATTTAATCAGGCGGCCACCGACAGAATTCAACTCCATCGACAGTTCATGAATACGGGAAATATGCCCGGACAAATTCGACTGATAGGCATTGCTGGCCTGGCGCATCAATTCAAATGTCGCGCTCTGCGTAATTTCTTTCGCCTCTTCCAGATTGGGGCGGAAAATATTGGCCATCGTAAAACTGACAAACCAATAAAACAGCGCAAGCAACGTGACAATTAAACCGGACAGGAACAACCATTTCGTCAATTGGCGTGACAGCTCCTCTTGGCGCAATGCGCGGTTATGCCAAGCAACAGGTGTTGCTGCATCGGGATTGATGGTCACATAATTGGCATCCATGGATTGAATACGCGGCATGATGGTACGGGCCGCACCAAGGAAGACTTGCATGCGTCCTGTTTCCGGATCCCAGCGCATTGCACCCGCAGAACCGTCCTGCTCATACATATAGATCGTGTCTGTATCATAATGTTCACTGTTCCCTGGCAAGGCCGCAGCCAAAGGACACCATGTATCCGGCAGGTTCGCCATCGCCGAAGACGGGACCGCCAAGTAATAAACTTTTTTACCTGAAATGCTGTAGCAATAGTGAACACGCTCCGTACCGCATGCCTGCGCGGCCGCGTTCCAAACCATTTCCGACTCACGCCCGCCAATATAGGGTAGCTCACCCCCAACCAGTTCCGACGGCAGGGCTGGCCGCAAAAGCCTTAGGTGGCATTCTTCATCCGTTTCCGGCGTTTCTTTTTTTGGGCTAGACTTTAGGATGCTGGAAAGGCGCCCTACAGTACGCTTCATACCCCCCTCACCGGTTTCAGCCGGGTTGATATCCGGGTGCGCGGGTGTTTCGGTTGAGACCGCGGGCGGGCTTTGCGGCCTAACTTGTCGCGGGTCCTGCGGTCTTCCTTGTGGGTTCACACGTCCGGGCCCGTTTTCCTGCGATGGCTTTTTCGGCCCGCTGCCAAGCGGCGGGATATGATTATCCATACCGTTGTTGTCATTATTATTTGCCATGTCTATATCTACTCCCCTTAATTCGTATGAACGGCCTACCCGGCTGTCAAACTGCCCATCATTGAATCCATGCTCATATTCATAACAGTCAGTGCGTAAATGGCACTGCCAAATGCCACGACCAGATACAAACCTGACAGGCCGAACGCCAGCCAGACAATCAAACTGTGTTTGGATTTTGATGCCTGTTGACGCATTTCGGAAATGGATTCCATAACCGTTCCAACCTGTGACAGGTCGGAAACCCCGGCCAATTCCAAACGCTCAGATTTTGTCAGTGGCGGACGGTCCAATGCTGCGCCCAATACAACCCCACGTTTCAGATCTTCATTCGATTCTTCCCAATACTGGCTAACTTCGGGCAGGGTTGTCGCCTCTGCCGCTTGGCGCAATGCATCTGAAATCGGTACCTTTCCGCGAATCATACGCGCGGCTGCAGATGTAGAATCCGCAAAACCTAAATCGCGCAAATATCCATTGATAAGCGGAATTTTGCGTGTCATGCGCGCCGCCATAAAATCCTTTTTACCACGATTGTGCCAGTATGAGAAAATCATCCAGATAAAGAAAACAGCAATCCCGACAGCCGTCCAAATCAGAACATCCCACAACAATTCCAGATTGCCGACAACGCGGTTGAATTCTTCCAGCTCAGTGGCTTCTGTCGGCGGGTTGGACCGGAACCATTCAATAATTTTTCCGCGCCCCCAAAACATGCCCTGCACAATTGTAAAAATATCAAAACCCAGCCATGCCATTGTCCCCATAATCGCGCGGCGGTTTTTACGTTTATTGGTAATGTTTTGAATAGCGTGTGGGATACCTTCGTGCAGCTTTCCGCTGCGCTCGCTCGCGGCTAGAATGGCAATCGTTCCATGGTCGAAAATATTCATGGCTTTAAGGGCATCAATAACCCCCAGACCACGCGACAAAGCTTCACGCGCGGGGGATAGAATATTCTGGCGCCGCGGGTTGGTTTCCGCCTGAATCAATCGCCAAAATGCAACCCCCGGCGATGTCGCTGTTGAACGGAATTGAATCCCGCGTAGCAACTGAACCTGCCACCAACTGGAACGCGCAAGCCAACGTTCAAAGGCAGAACGTTCGTGCGGGCGAATGGATAGAATATAGGCGCCGCGCTTTTGAATCAGTCGGCGGACATCCTGTTCGGACGGCAGATAAAACGCTTCCGAGACGACCTTGGGTCCCCGGGGCGTATCAACGGCAAATTCAACAAGCCACTGCTGCATCTTTAAAACTATTCCTTCTTTAAATTGCCCTATCAGAAAAAAGATAGAGCGCAAATGATTATTCGTCCAGCTGGATCAGGGCCTTGTTCGGATCGATCAGGCCTTCTTTCACCAGTGATTTTAAATTATCAAGTCGTCTGTAATATGTCACCCCGTCCTGGGTTGCGACATCGTTTACGTTTTCCATCAACGCATGAAAAATCGGATCGCGTTTTGATAATGGCGTGTCGATTAGCAAGGCTTCCAATAACAGCGTCCGCCCCAAGATTCCGGTATGGTTACACAATTCGCAACCATCGGGATTTTGCAGGGCTACAACATCATTAACATCCAATTCCAACTTATCCAGTTTATGCTGATCCAACACATCGCCGGCACGCAATTTTCGCGCACAACTGTGACAGGATGTTCGGATCAAACGTTGGTTCAAAATCGCGCGGATCTGCTGTGACAATGTATAGGTGGATGAGCGTGCGCGTTCTGTCGGCATAAATGAACGCAAGCGTTCCAATGTTTGAATAGCCGTATCGGCGTGAATGGTGGAAATCACCGTGTGGCCGGACTCGGCCGCTTTTAACGCGGTCTCAACAGTGGCGCCGTCGCGCATCTCACCAATGATAATATAATCCGGATCGTGACGCATGGCAGAGCGGATAAAATCAGAAAACTCCAAGCCGTCGCGCCCCGTTGCGACCTGCCACTGTGTTGCGTAGCGCATTTCATATTCAATCGGATCTTCAATCGTCAAAACGTGCCGGCGGCGGCGGTCAATTTCCAAAACACAGGCATACAAGGTGGTCGATTTACCGGAACCGGTGGGACCGGACATCAGGATCAACCCCCCGCCCCCTTTAATTTCAGGCGATAACAGTTTGGCCAAATGATCGCCAACGTGCGGGTGCTTGCGGAACAGCTGATCGAAACTTTTCAAACTGGCGCGGTCCAAAAGGCGCAAGGTCAGCTTTTCCCCATCCTGACTGTGGGGGCCTGCCGCCACACGCACATCAATATTACGGCCCTGCCAACCAAAACCGAAACGCCCATCCTGGGGGCGCGATCTGTCCCCAAAGTTCAACCCTGAATCACGTTTGATCAGTGTTGTTAAACGCGCCATGGCATCTGCGGGTAACAAATGCATCGGCACCAAATCACCATCCACGCGATAGTGAATCCAGTTTGGCGCCTCTTGGGCAAAGTTTTGTACAATATGAATATCAGATGCGCGTAACTGCAGGGCCTCGGCCAGCATATCGCGCTGAAACTGGTTAAGTAGCAAACCGTTATCAATATCCAGCAACCAGGCCGACAATGTTTTTTCCGTGCGGTCAGCCGACAGGTCATGAACCGATTGCAACGTCTGGGTCAGTTCTGCACGATCCCAAAGCTCAAGTTCAATCCCATCAACCTGAAAACCACTGCGGTTGGCCGTTGATTTTAAATTGGTCAGCTGTTTTTCGGTCAGCTCATTCAGATGGGCGATTTTCAAAATTCCGTCTTCCAACGAAACCAAATGCAAATTCAACGGTAACCAGACCTGAACCGGCAGCATTGCGCGCAGCTGGTCACCGGTGGCATTCGTACGAACCCCTTCTTCGGATCCTTCCTGGTCACTACCTGCGCCTGTCATACTTAACAATTGTTCAGCGGATTTGGTAATCCCTTGCTGAACCAGAAGCGAACGTTCTTTCAGGACCATATCCAGATACCGCTCACGCGCGGTCGATAATCTCTTGCTGCGGCGGTCGCCCTTGCGGCGGTCTTCAACGCCATCGGGGGGGCCCAAATCTTCTTGTCTACGGTCAGAGTCATTCCTGCGCATTTCAGGCGGGACGCTTTCCCCCGGTTGTTGCGTCAGGCGATCAATATGAATATCGAGTGGTGAAGAGTTATTTGGGGAATTGTCATCCATAAGCGATCCCCTTAATTCCCGTCGGAAGCGGTGCTGCCTCCGTTAAAGCGATTGGTGGTCAGTGATCTGTCAAATACCAACAAAATTGTGTCGCGCCCACTGCGCAATTCAACACCTGTTGATTTTACATTCACGTCCCATTCAACACCGCCCAGTATAACCTGCGTACCGTCTCGTACAACCGTTGTACCGATCGGGCCGGAAACGATGGCTTTATTCGAAGACAAAGATGTAATCACATACCCGTCCAGATTTGGCGTGGTATCCGCACCCAACAATTCACCGTCACTGGTGCGCACAGATTTTCCGTCGCGCGATACGGCGGATGCGGCCTCACCCCGAACAGGGATCACCAAAATGCCACGCGCGCCGGTATGACGGATTTGAACATCATCCAAAATCGCACCCTGTCGTGTAGGCGCCCATGTCAATGTTAATGGGCAGGCATCGTTTGGTGCCAAAATGGTGCCGCTGACACAGCCGTTTCTGGAAATCGTAATCCCGTTATCACTGCTGGACAGTAAAATGTCACGAATGGTCAGGTCCTGGTCACCAACGTTGACAAGGCTTGCGGTAATGGCGGAAACGCTCTCCACATCCGATTCAAAATCAAATTCCGCACGGTCGGTAATCAAAAGGCCGGAATTGGGAATAATATCCGGATAAAGCGGTGCATCTTCGGGTGCGTCAGGGGCGTAATCACCGCTGATATCAATGCGGTTGACGCCTGTTGTTCCGGTATGTTCAACAACCATATTGGCCAGCGACTGCCCTTTAACAATCGGCGACCACGTCACTGTTGCGATACAGGCTTGCCCGGCTTCCAAACTTTCGCAATTCGTGCGGTAGGTAAAGCCGGCCTTGGCAGGGGCTTCCAATCTGAAATCTTTAATGTCGATACGTTCTGATGTTTTATTGCGGAATGTCACGGAACGAACCTGTTCAATGCCTGAACTGACAGATCCGAAATCCAGAACGTCGGGAAAGGCTTCCAATTCAGCCTGAACATTTTGCTGCTGGTCCTGCAATCCTTCAACTGTACCCGTTACCGTGGCTGTGGTCAGACGTGTACGCCCGTTGTGTTCGATCAGCATTTCAATATTGTAGTTACCTGTTTGAAGGCCGGATACGGCAAGGGTCATCGCACATTCCGCACCAGATGGCAGGGCATCACGCGCACATTGGTTAAGCGTCAGACTGGCCGAAACCGTCGAAGAGGGGTAGAGCGTAATCTCCCCCAACTCAACCGGCGACACACCATTATTTGTAAAAAGCACAACGACATAAGATGTCGCACCAACAGTCACAGGTCCGCCGTCAACCTGGCTTTCGACAGCTGTAAAGCCGGGGCCCGCATTTGCGGAATTTCCGCCTGCGCCACTGAATGTTCGGTACTGGGCTGTGGCATCATTCACAACAAACATTGCGCACATGACAAATGCCAATGCCGCCATCGCCTGTTTTAGAAATTTAAATGTTTTGCTCATAACCCTGCTTAAAAATAATTTATTTCATATATTCATACGTAACGAACCCTATTGATCCCCCTGCATCAGGATAAGGGGATCCGGTTCATTCAATTCAATCGGTGCCAGTGCATCTGCCGGAATTGTTCCTAATGACAGGCCTGAATTATTGACGATAATCTCATCTTCAGCGGCGGCAGCCTCCATCAAGGCTTTGCGGTCGCGCATATCTTTAGTTTCAAATACAACCACACGCGGGCGGAACAAGAAGACCAGTTCCGACATATCGGTTGAAGCCAGACGCGATGTTGGGAACAATGGCTTCATAAAGCCCGGACCGCTGGTGTTGTGCGTATCGCTTTCAGTGACTAGACCGGCAATCAATACAGCATCGCCTGGACGTACACGTACCTGTGTTTGCAATGCACGGGCGGTCGTGTTGGGCAACTGAACAGTCGTTCCATCGCCGCCAACAAAGTTCTGAAGGTTCAAAAGCTCATCCAGCGTGATATCAATGGTTCCGTAAACCGTGGATTCATCCCATCCGCTGCCAATGGTCAAAGACAACCCCGTATCAATGGTGTCGGTCGAGATTGAGAAGGTTTCATCCCCAACATCATCAACGGTCCGTGTCACTTCACTGACATAGTTTGTCGAGTTTTGGACGGAAAGCGTGGCTTCAGATCCGGACAAGACTGTCAACTGCGGTTGGGAAATAGTCTTGACCGTTCCATATTCGGAAATGAATTCGAAAACAGCATCGGCGGTGACATCATCACTGCCGTTAAAAGATGGCGAGATTGAAATCGGTGCTGCGGTCCCTGTCGGTGCGCCGCCCGGCAATGTGATATCAATATCAAAATTACCCAGGCTGGACACCATTGCCGTCCAGTTGATCCCTGTGCGGTTTTCATCTGTCAGTGTTACTTCCCAGATATTTGTTTCAAAAACAATCAGGGCTGTGTTTTTGCGAACACGTTCAAAATACTCCTCGGCATAACGCGCACTGCGGTTTGACGCCTGATAAATAATAACGTTGGTTGTCGGGTCGACAATCGGCTCGCTCACATCCACATCCGGACCGGCCTGAGATTCCAAAACATTGGCAAGTCCCGATGCAATATCATCAGAACCACTGCCGTCCCCAATGGGTGGCAAATCAACAACAAAGGTTTCCGTTTCCTTGATTGTCATCAAACCGTTTCTGTAATTGCAATACAGATCCGCCAGCGCGCAAACGCGCTCAACCACCTCAGGCAAGCGGCCGGAAAGGTTGGAAACCGTAATCCGTTCCGTTAAACCCGCATCGGTTTGAAAGGCAAGGGCAATATCATAGTCCGACAAAATTAATTGCAACGCACCGGCCAAAGTTTCAGAACGCAGCTCGAAAGGGCCGACAAAAACATCCGGCAACGGGTCACTTTTAATTGGTTTGGGGACCAAAACATCGTTGGCAAGTGGAATATATGTGACGGGGTGGTATTGTTCGTTAATCCCTTGCATTTTTTCACGGGGCTTAACGGCCGCTGGAATATCAACGGATTGTGCACCCGGCGCTTCGACAGGGGCGCATGCGGATATTGCGACCAGCCCTGCCAGTGTTGCCGCCTTTAGATATGTCTGAAAATCTTTCATCCCCACCCTTAGATATCGCTGATTGCGATGGTATTAATTTTAATGTTAACGCGCATGAATGAATGCCGCAAATGATTTATTAAAACTAAAAATTCATAAAATGACGAGATTGAATAACCCCGTTTAAGACATGATGCCAGAAAACCTTAGAAAAAGCTTAAGGCTTTACCCACAACAATACTAATATATACTGAAAAGAAATTAGAGTGCAACACCTTATCACAACAACGGAATTTGACCCCTTTATGATAACCCTTGCCACAGCCGCCTGCTTGATCGTGATTTTCGCACTTCTGATTGCACTCGCGTGGACCGATCACAAGCTTTACATTTTACCAAACCGATACAATCTGGCCCTTCTTATTGCCTTTGCGGCCTTCCATATTTTAACGGGCTGGACATATGTATCCATAACCGGTGCCACACTGGGCCTGTTGGCCGGTGGCGGGTTTTTGTTGGCGATCCGCGCGGTTGCCAATCAGATTATGAAGATGGACACCATCGGGCTGGGCGATGTCAAATTCATGATGGCCGCCGGTTTCGGCCTTGGCATTCCTGATGTTTTCATGATCCTGTCTGTCGGTGCATTCCTTGGTATGCTGCACGGCGGATTGCTGTATCTGGTTCAAAAACATGAAGATAACCCCCAAGCGTCCCTTGCCCATGTGAATGTTCCTGCGGGGGTTGGGCTTTGTATTGCCACGGCCGGAATGGTCGTTTTTCGCTTTTACGGATGGTGGATTTAGAAAATGTCAGGCCCGTTAAATGGTATTCGTATTGTTGATTTAACCCGCGTTTTGGCTGGCCCCTCTGCCACCCAAATGTTGGGGGATCTGGGTGCCGATGTCATCAAAATTGAACGTCCGGAATCGGGTGATGACACCCGAAAATGGGGCCCGCCATTTTTAAAAGACAAGGAAGGCAACCCCACATCCGAAAGCGCCTATTACCTTAGCACCAACCGTTCAAAACGCTCAGTTGCTTTGGATATCAGTGACAAAAATGATTTGAATACGTTAAAAAAATTGATCGCCAAAGCAGACGTTCTGATCGAGAATTTCAAGGTCGGCGGTCTTGAAAAATACGGCCTTGATTATGCAAGATTGAGATCGGACCACCCCGGTCTGATCTATGCCTCTCTCACAGGGTTTGGCCAAACGGGCCCATACAAGGACGTACCGGGGTATGACTTCATGATACAGGGAATGGGCGGCATTATGTCGTCCACAGGCCCTGTGGAGGGGCCGCCCTTTAAAGTCGGCGTTGCCATTGCCGATATCATGGCCGGACAATATTTGTTGAACGGAATTCTGGCCGCACTTTATCACCGTGAAAAAACAGGACAGGGCCAGCATGTTGATGTCGCATTATTTGACAGTCAATTGGCCTGGCTTGCCAACCTGGGGCAATATTATTTGACCAGCGGCGAAAATCCGCCGCGTGTTGGCAATGCCCATACCACTATTGTCCCTTATGAAGTTTTTGAAACCGCAGATTCTCATATTATTTTGGCCGTTGGTAACGACACGCAGTTTGCGGCTTTTTGTCAGGTTGCAGGACAGGGTGATTTGGCAAAGGATCCTGATTATGCCAGCAACCCGGCGCGCGTCAAAAACCGGGAAATATTGGTGCCGGTCATACAGGACATCTTGAAGACCCGCTCTACAAATGATTGGTTGAGCGCCCTGAAAACCGCCAAGGTTCCGTCTGGTCCGGTCAATACGATTTCACAAGCCTTCGACCACCCGCAAACGGCAGCCCGCGATATGGTGGTTAAAATGTCGCATGTCGACGGGCCGGTTTCATTAATCGGCAATCCGGTTAAACTTTCCGAAACACCTGTTTGTTACGATAAGGCACCCCCGAAATGCGGCGCCGACACGCAGGATGTTCTGCGCGAATGGCTGAATAAAGATTAAAACCTTTGTAAAAACTTTCTTATTTAAAGGAGCCCTTACTATGAAACGTCACGGCATTATTGTTCGGCCATCCAGCGGACTGGGTGCTGCATTTAACCCAGGTGCTGCGCACATTGACGGCCGTTTTTATCTGCTCGCCAGATCCGTGCCCAAGGGCTACCAAAAAATTGGCAATGTGAACGAATTTGATGACAATTATAATTCGCACCTCAGCCTATGGTCCGGAACATCACCCAAACAGTTCGAACTGGTTCGCGAAAACGCGCTGATGCCTGACGCACCGTTTGATAAATATGGTGTTGAGGACCCGCGGATTTGCAAATTGGGCGATACCTATTACGTTTTATATACCAGTATCGCCATTGGTTTGGGACAACCCGACGCGCACAAGGGGATCCGCATTGCGCTTGCCAGCACCAAGGATTTTAAAACCTTTAAAAAGCATGGCGTGATCGGGCCGGACCGCCGCAGCAAAGCGGGTACACTATTCTCCGCCGGCGGCAAAGCCTACTTCATGTGGAAGGATGAACAAGACGTTGAACGCACCATGATCACCCCTGCCCCGACCGACATTGAAAACCCCAAAGCCTGGTCAAAAATGTGGAAGGCGCGCGACATTGAACAAGACGTGTTGTTGGCGCCGCAAAATAACGCACACGAAAATTTCGGCGTTGAACCGGGCGCCCCGCCGATTGAAATTGATGCCGGTTTGCTGACGGTTTATTCCAGCATTTCAAGAGACAATCACTGGACCATCAGTCTGATGCTTTTGGATAAGAACGACCCCCGCAAAATTATTTCAAAAACAAACGGACCGGTTTTGTCCCCCCTTCGTAAATACGAACGTGAAGGGGATGTACCCAATGTGGTCTTTCCATGTGGCGCCTTGATACATGACAAACGTTTGTATGTTTATTACGGTGCAGCGGATACTGTTTGCGCGGTTGCCAGCATGTCGTTGACATCTGTTAAAAAGGCGCTGAAGCCCAATGCACCGCCAGCACCCCGCCCTTAGGTTTTGCGGGCGTCATCTGGCGTAATCGCATCCATAACCTCTTCAACCAATGGGGCGGCACTGTCGGGCAGGATATCCATGACCATGTCTTCCACAGGCGGCAGAACCTGACGGTAAGCCTTGTACAGGCATATCACATGCCCCCAGACGTATATCATGTTAAAGACCGTAGCCGGGACAGACAATGTCGTTACACCGTACAATACCCACAAGGATCCTGACGCCACACTGACCCAGCGAAAGGTCCGCATCTCGCGAAAACATTTTGCCCCCATAAAGGATACCGTTGCCACAAACGCCAGATAAAATGTGAAGGTATGTTCGAAACTGTAAGCGGCGGCAATGGCAAATGCCGGATAGGCCAAAATTTGCATGCGCATCCATTGCGGACGTTGAAGCGCCACCAAATTGATAATGGCCGCGTACATACAGACCAGATTGGCCGCAACCGTGATCATTTCCCCCAGCAAAATCCAGTGGAATGAAATTATTAAACAGCCTGCAATTTCGACCCATAAGATACGGGCGCGACACGCAAAACGGCTCGACATTGTGAACAGAAAATACCCTAAAAATCCGACAGCCTGAATCAACATACGCAAGCCCCCCTACCCTTTTTCAGGATAAACCGAATTTGGTTTATGAGACATTAAAAAAATGGCGTGATTTATTTCAATTTTTTGAAATTTTATTTCCTGTTTTTGCCAATGTCATCAGAGGGTTAGGTACCATTGCACTTAGCCTGAAAAATCACGGTTTAGGCGTATATTTCACACATATTATACATTCCGTTTATTCTAGAAACTCTTCGCGTTCAGGAATGCGGTTAAAGGCGATTTTCGTTCCCACGTACCCGGCCCGGGTTTTCGGGACCTGCCCGATCGTGACCGTATTGGCGCCATGCTTTTTATTCAGCCCGTCAATCGCCGTGGACAGCTTGACATCCACCTTGCGATCCGGCTGGTAATCCTCAAACAAATCCGGCGTAAATAAATGGGCCGGTTGCAAACCGGCCAGGGCCACAGACACTTTTAACAGCAAACCGGGCTTCAAATCCCGCATCATCATCGGCCACAGCCTGTCTATCACCTCCAACAGGCGAAAGCTGTCCTGTGTTGCCGGAAAATCAGTATCCCGCGCCCATTTGTGACCATCAACGGTTTTGACCGAAATGCCCAAACGACGTGTGTAAAATTCATAACGGCGCAGGCGTGTCGCGGCCTTGTGTGTCAAATGACGCAAAACGCGGTGCGCCTCTTCGGGGGGGCGCAATTTCGGATCCAACATGCGGCTATGCCCAACCACACTTTTTTGCGTTTCCACATCCGGCACGTTATAGCCATGCAGTTTGTACCAAAAGCGTTCGCCCCCGACCCCGCCCCAAATGCGGCGGGCATGTTTGGGGGCCACATTCCACAAATCCTCAATCGTATAGATACCGCCGTAATTCAGCCGCCGCTCCATATTTTTACTGATCCCCGTCAAGTCTGTCAGGGATAAACGGCACAGCGGGTCTTTCAACCGGCCCGGATGCAGGATTGTCAGCCCGTCGGGCTTTTGCATGTCAGATGCGATTTTCGCCAGAAACGCATTCGGCGCGATGCCGATTGAACATTTAATCGCAGGCCCGACATTTTCGGCAATTCCGCGTTTAATCTGATTGGCAAGTTCCGTTGCCGCCGCAGGCGTGCGGTCCTGACGCGCCAAAAGGCAGGCGGCTTCATCAATAGAGCAGACCTTGCTGACATGAATGTGGCGTTCGACCTCGTCAAAAATGCGATGATGATAATCAACATAAACATCATGCCGTGCCGGCACACAGATCAACTCAGGACACATGCGTTTGGCTTCATAGATTTTTGTGCCCGTTTTGATGCCATAGGCCTTGGCCTCATAACTGGCGGCAATTGCACAGGTACTGTCCGTCATGGACGGCAGGACAGCCACAGGCTTGCCCATCAGGCGCGGGTCCACCTGCTGTTCAACGCTGGCAAAATAGCTGTTCAAATCCAGGAACAGATATTCAATTGTGGGGTTGGGTTGGAAACCTTGTGACATGATTCGCCTGCCATCTTTTGATTTTATGCTAACCTATTTTAGGAACAGATCAAGAACATATTATTAAATTGCCGCTTTATTTTTCTGGCATTTTTCAGTACCCTGCTGAAAGCCCGAAAAATTACAAAGGTTTATAAAAATCATGAGCGCATTTCTGCTGTCCCCTTTTCTGCCGCAAGACCCGATTTTGGTTTGGGTGTTTCTGGTTTTGGCCGCCTATCTGACCGGATCCATTCCGTTTGGTGTTTTTGTGGCCCGTATGGGAAAAATCGGTGATATCCGCAAACAGGGCTCCGGCAATATCGGCGCCACCAATATGTTGCGCGTAGGTGGCAAGAAACTGGCCTTCCTTACCCTGATTCTGGACGGTTTAAAAGGCGCGGTTCCTGTCCTTCTGGCCCAGGCCATGATCCCCGAGGCTGCAGCCCTGTGCGGATTGATCGCAGCTGCCGCCCACATGTTTCCCGTCTGGCTGGGCTTCAAGGGGGGCAAGGGCGTTGCCTCGTTCCTGGGTGTTATGCTGGCCTTGTCATTACCAGCCGGTATTATCATCGCCTTGGCATGGCTGGTGTTTGCATTTACCTTCCGCTATTCATCACTGTCCGCATTGGCGGCATCCGCTTTATCACCTGCGGTCTTTTATTTTGTAACAGGTGATAACGGCGTTGGGCCGTTAATTATTCTGGTGCTGTTGATCTGGTGGCGTCACCGTACAAACATCGCACGCCTGATGAACAAGACAGAACCACGTATCGGTCAAAAACCTTGAGCCGGGCGGAGCAAAACCGCCTCGACTGCCTGCGGCTGATCCGCTCTGACAATGTCGGGCCAGCAACATTTTTTCGTCTTTTGGAATATTATGGGGATGCCGCATCCGCGCTTTCGGCCCTGCCCGAACTGGCAAAGCGCGGGGGTCGGAAACGCCCATTGAAGGCATGTGACCCCAAGCGAGCCGAACAGGAATTGGAAGGGCTGAACGCTATCGGGGGCCAGCTTGCCATTTATACAGACCCTCAATACCCACAGCATTTGCGTGCCCTGCCCGATGCGCCACCCGTTTTGTCCCTTTTGGGGGAAACCGCGCTTTTGAACAATCAGGGTATTGGGATCGTCGGCGCGCGAAATGCCTCTGCCGGGGGGATGAAAATGGCCGCCCGCTTTGCCGCGGACATTGGCCGTGCCGGGCACCCTGTCGTTTCAGGCCTGGCCCGTGGAATTGATACCGCAGCGCACCACGCCAGTTTGGAAACCGGAACGATTGCGGTTGTGGCCGGCGGAATTGATGTCGTTTATCCAAAAGAAAATCAGAAACTGTATGAACAGGTTGCAGCGCGCGGCCTGATTGTTGCCGAAAGCCCGCTCGGCACACCACCAGACCGACGCCACTTTCCCAAACGAAACCGTATTATTGCAGGCCTGACCTCGGGCGTATTGGTCGTTGAAGCTGCGCTCAAATCAGGATCCTTGATCACCGCTAATATGGCATTGGACTACGGACGTGATGTCTATGCCATTCCGGGCTCCCCCATGGATCCGCGTTCCGGTGGTACCAACAGTTTAATCAAACAACAATCTGCCATGATGGTGACCACACCGCAGGATATTCTCGATGATATAAAAACACCGCGCCATGGCTTATTTGAGGTCACATACAACCATGAATTTTCTCAGCCTCCTGGCGACACCCCCCGTGTACCAGACCCGTTCCGGGCGGAGGATACAAGCCCCCTGCATGTGGTTTTGCCAGATCTATTGTCCTACAGCCCCATTCACGCGGACGAGCTGATCCGCCGGGCCGGACACCCCGCCGCTCAAGTGCTTGCTGCATTGATGGAGATGGAGCTTGCAGGTCGCATTGAACGCCACCCCGGCAATAAAATCAGCCTTTTGGATTGAACAATCATCCACACCCAACAGCATTTACATTTCTATTCAGTTTGCTATGATGATTTTCATATTATAAAAACTGAATCAAAGACCAAAGGATCAAACATGACCCGCAAAACCGATGCCCGTGTTGTTGTCGTTTTAACCGAAGCCTTTGCCAAGGCGGTTAATAAAAATGGCCTGCAATACAGCCGCAGTCAAAAACTGTCCCCTCTGAAAAAAGTTTTGCGCGATGAAAAAGCGACATTGACCAACGTGATGCGCGACTTTGAATACTATGTTCAGTCTTCTGACGCACACGGCGCAGACGAAAGCCCGATCATCGCGTGGAGCCGCGATGCCACCACCAGCGACCGCGCCAAGGCCTATTACGGTGCAAAATTTGTTGTGACCCTGGCCGCAGGGACCAAGGTTATGCCGTTTAAACAGGCCAAGGCCATTGCCAAAAAGATTGCAGCTTTGAAAAACCAAGGCGTGGTACAAGACGTCCGCGTTGATGCCATGGACCCGGCCAAAAACCCGCCCATTCCGGCAAGGTACTTTGGCAAATAATTTCTCTATAGAAACCGCATAAACCCCGCCGCGTTCAAAGCGCCAAAGATTTATAAATTTGACCGTTTTGTCATTTTTGTGCATAACTTGAAAAGAATGCAAAAAACGGAGTGCGCATATGTCTGCCGAAAATCTGGTTATTGTGGAATCCCCCGCCAAGGCCAAAACGATCAACAAA
>CAXGXG010000005.1:0-17176 GCA_964013525.1 uncultured Alphaproteobacteria bacterium
TTAAGTCCCGTTGCCAAGCCGCTTGAAATTGGTGCGGGTCATCCGCATGTTATTTTATTTGCAGGTGTGAACGGCTCAGGAAAAACAACAACCATCGGCAAGCTCGCCAAACGTTTTAAGGATGAAGGCAAGTCCGTCATGCTGGCGGCCGGCGACACGTTCCGGGCCGCGGCTGTTGAGCAACTGAAGGTTTGGGGTGAACGCACGGGCTGCCCGGTTGTTGCCAAGGATATCGGTGCGGATGCGGGTGCGCTTGCTTATGAAGCTATGGATGAAGCCAAACGCGCAGGCGTTGATGTTTTGCTGATTGATACAGCAGGGCGTCTTCAAAATAAGTCCAACCTGATGGATGAGCTTCAAAAAGTGGTACGTGTCATTGAAAAGCATGATGCCGATGCCCCCCATCAAACACTGCTGGTGTTGGACGCGACAACAGGACAAAATGCACACAGTCAGGTTGAATTGTTTGACAAAGCAGTGGACGTGACCGGTCTGGTCGTTACTAAATTGGACGGCTCTGCCAAGGGCGGGGTGATTGTTTCTCTGGCCGAACGATTTGAAAAACCGATCCATGCCATCGGCGTGGGGGAAAAGGCAACCGACCTTCAGGCTTTTGATGCAGATTCATTCGCCCGTTCACTGATGGGCCTGCCAGGATAAAAATCAAGATATAAAAATAGAGGATGACCATGACAGACAATGATCAGGATCTGAATACGGATCTGCACCACCTGAATTTCCGTACGTTAAAAAAATCAGATTATGCCAGTGTTAAGGCGCTGACGCATGACGTCTACCCGGAACTTGGCGCGTGGACGAAATCCGAATACGAATATTTGGTTGATACCTTCCCGGAAGGGCAGGTTGGTATTGAAGACAATGGAAAGATTGTTGCGGCTGCCTTTGCCATTATTGTTGATTACAGCAAATGGGGCGATAAACACACATATGAAAAAATTACTGATGATTGCAAATTCACAACGCATGATGCCGATGGTGATACATTGTATGGTGTAGATGTTTTTGTTGATGAAAATTATCGCGGCCTGCGTTTGGGACGCCGTCTTTACGATATGCGCAAAGAGATCTGCTCTAATTTAAACCTGCGCGCGATTGTTGTTGGCGGACGTATACCGGGCTATTGCGATCATGCAGAAAAAATGAAACCCCAAGCCTACGTTGAAAAAGTCAAAAGCCAAGAGCTGTATGATCCGATCCTGACCTTTCAGCTGGCGAACGGTTTTCATATCCGCCGCGTGATTAAGAACTATCTGAAAGATGACTCCGCTTCGTGCGGGTATGCAACGCTTTTGGAATGGATCAATGTCTATTATGATGAGGAAGAAGAGGTCGCACCACTATTTGGCCGCAATGTGACCAAAGCACGTGTTGGGACCGTTCAATGGCAGATGCGCGAGCTTGAAAATGTTGACGAGCTTTTACAGCAAATTGAATATTTTGTTGATGCGGTATCCGATTACGAGGCTGATGTTATCCTGTTGCCTGAATTCTTTAACGGGGCATTGATGCAGCCTTATAATAAACTGCCGTCCAGTGAGGCCGTCCGTAAGCTTTCGGATTTGACGGAAACCATTCGCCAGAAGATGGTCGATTTGGCGTTGTCTTATAACATCAATATCATCGGTGGCAGCCTGCCGGAATACAAGGACGGCGTTCTACGAAATGTTGCCTATCTATGCCGCCGTGACGGAAGCTGGGAAGAACAATATAAAATCCATGCAACGCCATTTGAACGTGACCGATGGGGTATGCGTGGCGGTGATGATATCCGTGTTTTTGATACGGACTTTGGCCGCATTGGAATCCTAATCTGTTACGATGTTGAGTTCCCCGAGCTGTCGCGCATCATGGCGGAACAGGGGATGCAAATCCTGTTCGTACCGTTTTGGACAGATACGAAAAACGCCTATCAGCGCGTGCGCTATTGCGCCCAGGCCCGCGCAATTGAAGATGAGTGTTATGTTGTTTTATCAGGTTCTACCGGCAACCTGCCCAGTGTTGAAAATATGGACATGCAATATTCTCAAAGCGCGGTTTTAACGCCGTCTGACTTTATGTTCCCGCATGACTGTATTGCGGCAGAGGCCACACCGAATACGGAAATGACATTAATTGCGGATCTGGATTTGGAAAGCCTTGTCGAATTACACGAAAACGGATCGGTCAAAAACTTGAAAGACCGCCGCAAAGATATTTATGATTTGAAACTTAAAACACGCAAGTAAGCCTAATGACAGACAAGACACAAGAAACCCTGTTTGAAAAAATTGCAGATCATCCGCGCGCGACCCTTCGGTGGTTAAGGATATGGCGTCGCAACAGGTTTATAGAGGGGATAGAACATCAGGATATCCTCGGCACCGTGATTGAAGATGGTCGCATGACATCGCGCTATTCATTTATGATTACGATGTCCTGCGCAATCGCAATGTTGGGGTTGTTGCTATCGTCACCTGCCGTTGTCATTGGCGCGATGTTAATTTCCCCACTGATGGGCCCCATTATGTCACTCGGCTTTTCATTGTGCGTTGTGGATTTCAAACAAATGCGCAAGGCGCTGGAGGCTCTGGCCATTGGTGTCGTTTTGGCACTTGCAATTTCGATGCTTATCGTCTTTTTATCACCTTTGACAGACGCAACGCCGGAAATTTTGGCACGTACCAAGCCGAACCTTTTTGACCTGTTGGTTGCGGTCTTCTCAGGCTTGGCTGGCGGATACGCCACAATCCGCCAAAAGGGTGGTGCGATCGTCGGCGTTGCGATTGCAACAGCCTTGATGCCGCCAATTGCGGTTGTCGGTTATGGTCTGGCAACGGCGTCCTGGACCATTGCGGGCGGTGCGTTCTTCCTGTTCATGACGAACCTCTTGGCAATATCGCTGTGTGTAACCATGTTGGCAAAATGGTATGGTTTTGGCAGCCACAATTCCCCAGGTCATACGATATGGCAGACATTTATGGTCTTTGTCGTTTTTGCTATTCTTTCGTTTCCTCTGGGATTGTCACTTTCCAAAATCGCCTATCAGGCTTATGCGACAAAAACGGTTCAATTTGAGATTGAAAACTATTTCCAAGAATCCGCTAGCCGGATTGGCAGTTTTG
This sequence comes from uncultured Alphaproteobacteria bacterium, assembly GCA_964013525.1. GTDB lineage: Bacteria > Pseudomonadota > Alphaproteobacteria > Micavibrionales > CSBR16-224 > CATLPD01. Next base: position 3,123 of record CAXGXG010000005.1, read on the forward strand.
ATATTAATTTCACCGGTCGTGATAGCGTTCGCATTGACAGCGTTGTTATAACAGATGCCTATCAACCGGACGCGGAAAAAATGCTTCTTGCGCGTTTGCAATCGCAGCTAGACACCGATGTGGAACTGTCACTTGATCAGATCATCGTTGCCAGAAATGAACAACAAAACCTTGCCGCAGCGGCTGTAACGGACACGGCTTTAACCAATTCCGTTCAGACCCGCCTGAAGCAGGTTTCCTTGCGCGATGACATGATTAAGACCGTCCGCAATGCGGCATTTTTCCCATTGCAATTCATCAATATTGAAACAGATCAAAAGTCGCTGTCCGTATCGCCTGCGGCATCGTCCGATTTGAATATTGCCCAATTGCGGAGTTTTGAACAAAGCCTTCAAGCCCGTTTTCCGGATTGGATGGTGATGGTGATTCCGAATGTCCAGACTTTACCACCTGTCTATTTTGAAATCGGTGAAAGCGATATCAGCGCCTCTGCCCGGGAAAAAATTGATGATAGCCTCTGGGCCTTGCGCCGTTGGAATATTGATGAGGTTTTGGTCTTGGGTTATGCCAGCACAGTCGGCGGAACGCGATCACGTGCCAATCAGCAGCTGGCCTATCAACGGGCTGAAAATGTCGCCGGTGTTCTTCAGGCGGGTGGGATATCTACCCGCTTGCGTAGTGAATTCGGACAATTCGATCAACGCGGTGATGAACGCAGTTATGGAATCAATAGCCTTCATAAGGTTGAAATTCGTTTGGCTGCACCTGCGCTGTTTGAGCCCCGGACGCAAGCGTATGAAACACCGTCTGAATAATATCTGAACCTATATCCCCTCCTGTTTGTTTGTGCAATGAAACGGAAACAAACAGGAGAAATACATGTCACAACTCTTTCAACCGACCAAGGTCGGCAGCGTCGAAGTGAAGAATCGCGTTTTTATGGCGCCTCTGACGCGCAGCCGTGCTGACAATGATACAGATACGCCGGCTGATATCGCTATCGAATATTATGCCCAACGTGCTGGCGCCGGCCTGATTATTAGCGAGGCGACCCAAATTAGCCCTATGGGTAAAGGGTACATAAAAACCCCAGGAATTTATACTGATGAACATGTGAAAGCATGGAAAAAGATCACGGATGCTGTCCATGAGAAAGGGGGCAAGATTTTTCTGCAACTGTGGCATGTCGGGCGGATCAGTCATACGTCTTTGTTGCCTGATAATAAAGAGCCGTTTGCGCCTTCTGCTATTCAGGCGGACACGCAGACCTTTACACAGGACGGTCAAACCCAATGCTCAAAACCCAAAGCGATGAGCATTGATGAAATTAAGCACACTGTTCAGGAGTTTAAAGACGCAGCTTTACGCGCAATGGATGCCGGCTTTGACGGCGTAGAAGTGCATGGCGCCAACGGCTATCTGATTAATCAGTTTCTGGAAACAAAATCCAACCACAGAACAGACGAATATGGCGGCGATGTCAAAGGCCGAAGCAAATTTCTGTTTGAGGTTCTGGACGCCGTGCTAAGCGTTTGGCCCGCAGATAAAGTGGGCCTTAGACTGTCGCCGACAGGGCAGTTTAATGATGTACGAGACGAGGATCCAGTAGACCACTATATGGATATTATTAAACGCCTGAACCCGCTCAAGCTTGCTTATGTTCATTTTGTTGAACAATTTCCCGGAATGGAAGTTTCTAATCAGGACCTGTACACGCTGACAAAACTTATTGATGCGTGGGATGGTTTTTATATCGCAAATGGTGATTACGACTATCTGCGCGCAACGGCCGCTATTGCGAGCGGACGTGCAGACGCTATTACATTTGGGCGCAAATATATTGCGAACCCGGATTTGGCAAAGCGGCTGGAAATTGGCGCGCCTTTGAACCCACCGGATGAAGATACGTTCTATCAGGGTGGCGAAAAAGGCTATATCGATTACCCGTTTTTGACGGAAGAAGACTGCGACAAAGCGGTTGCAGCTTAAACAGAAATCTTAAGGAGAAATAGAATGAAAACGAATGTTAAAATTTTACACCAAGAACACGATGGCGGATTGGTTCAAACCTATAACCCTGCCACAGGTGAAAAGCTAAATGCCTATAGAAAACAAAGTCGCGAAGAGGCGTCAAAAGTCGTTGATCGTGCACATGACGCATTTTTAGATTGGCGAGAAACGCCCATTTCAAAACGTGCAGAAATTATCTCCCGTATGGGCAAATTGCTGAATGAAAATCAGGACGAGCTTGCGGAGATGATGACCGAGCAAATGGGTAAAACCCTGTCCGAAAGCAAACAGGAAGTAAAATTATGCGCGCAAATCTGTAAATACACAGCAGAAAATGGACCTGACGCCCTAAAAGACGAAGAACGTGAAACGCAAAAAGGACGTGGGATTATTACCTACCAACCCATAGGTGTTATCCTTGCGATGCAGCCATGGAATTTTCCTCTTTATCAGGTTATCCGTTACAGTGCAGCAAACCTGCTGGCCGGAAACACAACCGTTTTAAAACATGCAGAGATCTGCTGGTCCACCGCTGAAAAGATACAAGAGTTGTTTGTTAAAGCTGGCGTTCCCAAAGATGCTTTTGGACTGGTATTTGTGTCTGATGAAACTGTCGACAGCTTGATTTCCCACGATAAGGTTCGCGGTGTGACAGTTACAGGCAGTGCGCAAGCTGGACGTATTGTTGGCGAAAAAGCCGGCCAAAACCTGAAAAAAACGGTTATGGAGTTGGGGGGCAGTGACCCTTATATCATTTTGGCCGATGCGGATTTGGATAAGGTTGTGCCCACCTGCGTGAAGGGACGTACAAACAATGCCGGTCAAACCTGTGTTGCAGCAAAACGCTTTATCATCGAAGAGAGCATCTATGATGAATTTAAAGAGAAGTTTGTTGCGGCGATGAAAAAGGTGAAATACGGTGACCCCAAATCCGATGATACAGACATGGGCCCAATTGCACGACGCGACCTTCGCGAAAAGCTGCACCAACAGGTTCAGGACTGTATCGTTATGGGCGCCGAATGTTTAACGGGTGGCGAAATTCCCGAAAATGAAAAAGGCTATTTTTATCCTGCAACTGTCCTAGAAAATATTAAACCCGGTATGCCTGCATATGATGATGAACTGTTCGGCCCGGTGGCCAGCTTGTTTAAAGCCAGGGATGTGGATGATGCTATACGTATTGCCAATGACCACCGCTATGGTCTGGGTGGTGGCATTTTTACCGCAGATGAACAGCGCGGTATTGAAATTGCCAAAAACCATATAGATACAGGTATGGTAAATGTGAATGGCTATGCGCTTGCCCAACCGGAAATGCCTTTTGGCGGTGTAAAGGAAAGCGGATACGGCCGTGAACATGGCTGTTTTGGTGTCCGTGAGTTTGTGAATATCAAATCTGTAATTGTTGGGTGATTACCCCTTTTTATAATACGATCAAAGCGCTCCGCCATTTTTATAAGGGTGGGGCGTTTTCTCTATTAAAAATTGTAATTATTTGACATATTATCTGTATTTGGTATTCTATTGTTACAAAATAACCAGTAGAGTTGTAACAATTATGAATGATGAAAACCGTATAGATCAGATTGTCCAATCCCTGAACAGCACCAAAATGGGGGCTGTATTGATTGAAATGGGGATTCTTCAGGATGTTCAAATTAATCTGGTTGAGAATATGGATACGGCCGGGTTTTACAGCTATTCCTTTATGGAAGGGCATCAAATCGACCTGAATGCGGATTGTGATGACTATACGCTGTTTGCCGCCCTTGCGCATGAATTACGCCATGCCGAGCAATGGATGAGCTTGGGGCTGAACAACATCCATGAGCTTAGCCTTGAGGATGCGCTGATTTTACAGCGTTACATGGAGGCGGATGCAAGTGCCTACAGTCAGGCGGTTGCTTATGAAATGTATGAGCAAACAGGTGATCAGAAATACCTTTCAGGAACGGATGCGTATTCCGAACAGGATATCCAACGGGCGTTCATGGCACAAATTGCTAAGGGTTGTGATTACAAGGCAGAGCCCAAACCTTATCAAGCGGCGTTCAAACAATGGTTCAAAAAGCCGGAGCGTGTCGAACATTATGACCGCGAGCTTAAAGAAGGGCGTGCGGCCTTTCAGGAAAGTTTTTTGTCTCTATTATTTAAAGAAAAATCAAAGCTAACGCCTAAAATGGTTAAAACCCTAGGCCAGATAGGTCCTGGGTTTAATTATCTCCACGGACGGAAAAGCCGCTTGAATCTGGGGCATAAGACTTACACGGCCCCGACGTTGTCATAGCCCCTGGGGAGCGAATATATCATTGCTGGCAATAAAGAGGCTTCTTTAACAGTTTTTAGCTATAATGAGTGTCAGTTATTGTTTTTTAAAAAGGGGTCCAACATGAAAATTAAAAACATTTTACTTATCACAACACTTTTCTTTTCGTTTTCAACTGCGCAGGCATTGGCAGACGGTGCTGATGACATCGTTGGTTTTTACTGGAAAGGGGAACAGGAAAGCGTCATAGAAATTTATAAAACGACAGCTGATACTTATAATGGTGAGGTGGTTTGGCGGTTTGAACCTTTGCAGGATGTGAACAACCCTGACCCCGCTCTTCGCGACCGTGATGTTGTCGGGCTCACCTTTATGGAGGGGTTTATTTACAATGCCAAGTCCGACCAATGGAGCGGCGGCGAAGTTTATGCACCAGATAGCGGCAAAACCTATCAGGGGAACATGTGGCTAGAAAATAATGATCAGACCCTTAAAATGCGTGGCTATGTTGGTATTCCACTGTTTGGACGCACGGCAAGCTTTAAACGTTTGGCAGCTGATGAGGATATACCGCAGTAGATCAACCGTAACTCAACAGGTAAGAATCTTGACTATTCAATAAAATTCATTAAAATGTAAATACAAGCTGTATTTACCTTAGGAGGATATTGATGTCGCTGAAACTTACCTTTGCTGCCATTGCATCACTTGCAGGTTTGGGGGGCGGTTCCGTATATCTTTATGAGAATACGAAGGAGCAGGTTTTTTACAGCTGCCAAGGTAATGGCGTTGATTCAAAACTGTTACGCTCAAACAAATATGACATCTCCAGAAATAATTTGCCGCACATTGCGGTCACAAACGCAAATGGCCTTACATCTGAATATGATTACAAGGGGCCATCTGACCGCTGGAATTACATTAAAGCCACCAAGAGCTTTTGTAAGGGCGTCTCATCGCCTCACGTTGTAAAGCGCAAACCCAAAGCCCTGTCTCCATAAAATATATTTGATGGAAAGATTCCAATTTCCGTTATAGTACTTTGGTCAGCAGCGCAATTTGCGTTGCAATACAGGGTACACATTTTACTGGGTTAGATATGCTTCTTAATGATCTTTATAGTAAAAAACCAATCGGCCTTTTAACCATTGCCTATATGATTGCCCTATCGCTGATTGCAGGCATGTCCATAGGTGCGCATTTGGTCATCAAAAAAGTTATTGTCGAGCAGGAACAATCTGCCCGCACAATCAATATCGCAGGCCGCCAAAGAATGTTGTCACAACGTACGGCCCTTTACCTGTCAGAGGCTGAGCGTAAACCCGATGCCGCGACCATGAATATACTGCTTGAAAATATCAACCTGTTTGAACGTTCACACCTGGCCCTAACACAGGGCGATCAAAACATGGGATTAGAGGGGCGTTTGCCCGACACAGTCCGCGATGTTTATTTTCGGGAGCCGCATAACCTGGACCAAGAAGTTCAGCAGTATATTCAAGATGTCAGGGATTTGATAGAGGGTCCCGCGTAGGAAATAAACGGACAAAACCCGACCTTTGTCCGGGCTATGGAGAATGCCAAAGGTGACCTTCTAAACAAGTTGGACCGGGCTGTTAAAAAATACGAAGAAGACGCCGATAAAAAGATCCTCCATCTGGTCGAGATTCAAGGTATGTCTATTGTCGCTATTCTGATCGTCATTCTTTTGGAAGCGCTTGTTATCTTTCGTCCCTTGATCTCAAGGATCGAAAAATATTCAAACGATATTGAAACCATTGCCAGCACGGATGCCTTGACCGGGGTTATGAACCGACGTAGCGCCTTTGAAACAATGGGCAAAGAAATGAACCGTTCCCGACGCTACAATAATGATTTGGCAGTGATCATCTGTGATATTGACCATTTTAAAAATGTGAATGACACATATGGTCACAAAACAGGCGACCGCGCACTTCAGCATTTTGCCAGCGTGATCAATGGTGCAATCCGGGAGGAAGATAGCTTTGGCCGTATTGGCGGCGAAGAGTTCGTTTTGGTCTTGCCCCATACGGATGCAAAGCGCGCTGCGGAAGTGGCCGAAAAACTTCGCAAGCGTATTGAAGAATCCCCGATGAAGAATGAGGGCATAAAAGACATGCCTGCCGAGTTGCAGATTACCTCCAGCTTTGGTGCCACGGTTTTTGACAAAGATGTGGACCAAAACCCGGAAAGCGTTTGCGAACGTGCGGACAAAGCCCTGTATCAGGCCAAATCAAACGGCCGCAATCGGGTGGAAATAGGGTAGGCAGAGCGCTGAGGCGTAGAGCGGTTTTAAAGTCATTCTTACCATCGTGCTGTCAGACTAACGCGAACTTTTCTCCGAATGCCGACTACGTCAAATCTTATGCAGTAAGAATTTCGTTCCAGATATTGACTGAAACGTCTCTTAAATTTTTAAAATGCATTCTGGTTTCGAGGTGTCTTTGATGGTTGAAATGATTTTGAAATTGTGACTGAATGGCGGTGAATTTTTGCAATGATCGGGCTAACCTAAACTTGTTCATTATCTTTTCTTGCCGTCGAAAATGCAGGTGCGAATTTTCAACCTGATTGTTTTTATATTGCTTTGTTACCTGCAAATATTTCATGTTTAAATCACGCAAAGCAGCGCCATATGAGGGCAATTTATCAGTCACAATTTGCTTTGGTTTGCCGTGATTTTTTATCAGTTTCCTAAGTACTTTAAGGGCTGCGCATTTGTTGCGCCTTTTTGTAACACAGCAATCTAAGACGGTTCCTTCATGGTCAATTGCACGCCATAAATAATGAATTTTACCATTAATTTTTACAAACACTTCATCAATGTGCCAACGACAGTTCGATGGTTTGTGTGCTCGCTTTTTCTTTAATTCACGTGCGACAATTGGTCCTAATTTATTCCACCAATAGCGGATGGTTTCATGACAGATGTCTATGCCACGTTCGTGCAATATATCTTCAACATTTCTCAAGCTTAGTGGATATCGAATGTAATACATGATCGCTAGTTTTATGATTTCAGGGCTGGATTTGTAATATTTAAAGTGATTTATTTTGCTCATTTCAGATTGTAACATGGTGCAATTAAGAAAAGTTCAAGTTAATCTGACAACACCGTTTGATGAACATGGGGTTACTTTTGTCAGCGTAACACAAAGCTTTAATACAACAACGTCAATGGGGCGGTTGACCCTGAATGTATTACTATCTTTCGCGCAGTTTGAACGGGAAGTCACAGGTGAACGTATTCGCGACAAGATTGCCGCCAGCAAAAAGAAAGGCATGTGGATGGGCGGTGCGCCGCCTGTCGGCTACCGGATTGAAAATCGTCAGTTATACATTAACCCTGATGAAGAGCAGTTGGTTCAATCGATATTTGATAGGTATTTAAAGCTTGGTTCGGTTCGCGTTTTAAAACAAGAGCTGGATGTTAAAAACATTCGCAGTCCTAAACGCATATCACAAAAGGGCAAACATTACGGTGATAAACACTTCAGCCGCGGCGCACTTTATACAATTTTGAAAAACCCCACCTATATCGGCAGGATAAAGCATAAAAAGAAAATCTATGAAGGTATGCACGATGGTATAATCCCGATAGAAAAATGGCAGAGGGTTCAAAGCATGCTAGAAGGCAATGCCGTGGAAAGGTCGGAAGTAACTAAGCAACGGCACTTGCTCACAGGCTTGATTTTTGACCCTGACAGTGTGCCTTACAGTCCGACCTTTACCAAGAAGCGCAATAAGCAGTATTGTTATTATATATCGCAAAACTTGCTGCAATATAAAGATCACCCGAAAGGGTTAATTGCCCGCCTCCCTGCCCATGAAATTGAACAGGTGGTTGAGTTTAACCTGCGAAAAAACATAGCGAGACTATTATATAACGCTGATGACCCTCGACAGGCTCATCTGATAAAGCATCTGGCGGAAATCTCGGGTCAGGCTCTAATTAAAAACCTTGTGACCAAGATTACGATAGATCTGGATCACCTTTATATCGAAATCAACAGAGATGGGCTTAGGGTTCCGGCACAAGAAAGTCTCCAGATCAACCTTCCAGAAAATGTCATTTTACAAGATAAAATAACTGTGCCTTATTCTGTCCGGCGGGGCCGAAACGGGACGATTCTCATTAATCCAGAACAGAATAAAACCAAAGACATTCTCGACCTGCCTGCAGATGAGTTAAAGCGCCTCATTCAAGGCATAGACTGGCGAGAGCGGCATTTTAGCGGCGAACCAATGAATAAAATTGCCAAAGATGAAAATTACAATGAATCCTACATTCGCCATACAATCATGAAAAGCTTTAAATCCCTGATGCGCGGAATGTAATTCCCTGTTAATTCCCTGTTATCAGGGAATTAACAGTCAAACGCACCGCAAATTTAGCAAAAGAGAATTTAGGGCCTTTTTGGCTAGAATTCTCATTCTTAAAAGTGCGTTTAGAAAGGTGCATATAAAAGAGCCCGCAAGTTGCGGGGCCTAGGGCGGATATTCTCTAATATTGGGAGATCAGCAGACTAGATGGCGGTGGAAGTAGTCTGTCGCTAAATTTTCTACTCTTTTATTCACACAATAGATATTCCATTTCTAGCGTTGAGTGCTCTATTTCGAATTGATCATGTAACATTTGTTTGAGCGCCTTTTTGACTTGGTAAATATCTGCATTTTCTTTCAAGACGATATGAGACTCAAGCGTATTACGATTTTCATCGAGTTGCCAGATGTGAAGATGGTGAACGTTTTCCACATTCTTTTCAGATTTTAGTCTGACAATTCTACCTTGCGAGTACAGTCGTGCTATTTTCAGGAAAATGCCGGCTTTGTCTTGAATTATCCTTTAATCAGTGTTCTTTTTAAGGTGAACAATATTATTCTAGGGGTAGAGCACTGACAGAGCAGATAAATAGAGATTTACACACCAGTGCTGTTAAGAGGCAAACTGTTGTTACTTTGTGTCATGGCACCCCCCCCCCAAAAAAAAAAATTTAACAAGCTATTGTTTCTTTGGATATCATCAAAAAGAACAGAACATGTTTTAGCACAAATGAATGATTTATTGGTATTGGAATTAGGTGGGTATGAAAGAGTTTAGGAACAAAATTCAAATTTTGAAACGCAAAAAATACTTCAGATTAATAAAATATTCTTTGTTAGCGTTTTTATCAGTAGCATTTCTGGATAAATGTACATACATGGTAATGCCACCTTGGAAGGAAATCGAACCTACAAAACCTGATTTTAAAGCTGAGGATTTTGAGTATGAAGATTATGTTAGTTGGAAATCCAATTTAGAAGAAAACTTAGAACCTGTTTTATTGGAAATGTTTCCAATTGGAACTTCAAAAAAGTATGTTGATGAAATTTTAGTTGATCAGGGCGGGGCAAAAATAGAATACAGCTCTTTTCACGATTATTATGTTTATTCGTATTGGGCTCATAAAACAGTATTAACTCCTGTGAAGTATTTTCAGCCCTTTTCCTCAATAATTGTTATTTATAATAGTAATTCAGAGCTTCAAAACATAAAGAGCTATAATAATTACCTCTATGGAGAACCTCAATGACGGCAAAAATTTATATAGCATCAAGTGATGTGGGTGATGTCAGACTAACGCGAACTTTTCTCCGTTTGCTAAATACGTCAAATTTTAGGCCACAAGAAGCTCGCTCCAGACATCGACGGATGCCTGTCTCAAATCTTTAAAATGTTCTCTGTTTTCGCTGTGCCTCTGATGGTTAAAATGGTTCTGAAATGCAGACTGGATTGCTGTAAATTTTTGCAAAGATTTGGCCAATCTGAACTTGTTCATCATCTTCTCCCGCCGTCGAAAATGAAGATGGGAATTTTCAATTTGGTTGTTTTTATATTGGCGTGTGTCGTGAATACCGAGCATGTTCATTTCCCGAAGAGCGGCTTTGTATGATCGTAATTTATCAGTAACATTACACTTCGGCGGTTCGTTTTTAGAAACGGCCTTTCGCAAGAATTTCAAAGCGGCGCGTTTGTTTCGGCGTCTTGAAACGTAACAGTCGATGACCGTTCCTTCGTGATCAACAGCCCGCCAAAGATAATGAGTAACACCCTTGATTTTGACGAAAACTTCATCAATGTGCCATCGCCATTTTGACGGGGCGTTTGTTTTCTTTTTCTTCAACTCTTTTGCAATCACCGGGCCTAGTTTATTCCACCAGTATCGAATAGTTTCATGACAAATATCAATGCCCCGTTCATGCAAAATATCTTCAACTTGTCGCAAACTTAGCGGAAATCGCACATAGTACATAATTGCGAGCTTGATCATTTCAGGGCTGGATTTGTAATATTTGAAGTGATTAATTTTTGACATGAAATCATCATATCAGTGCAATATTAAGAAATCACCAAGTTAGTCTGACAATACCCTGCGGCGTTTTTGGGCTTTATATTGAGGAACTGGATTTATTCTTTTTAGCCAATAATCCCCACGGGTAGCCCAATTATCATTAGTTTTGGAAATAATTTTTGATGTTTTTTGAAGTGCTTGATTCATATAGACTTTTAGCATATTTAAGCCGTTAAAACCACACTTAAGGCATTGATTTTAATACTATTGTATGAATTTCATTTCTATATCAGTTTTTTTCAAGTATAATGTAAAATATGAAGTACCAGTCTGGAAATGCTTTATTCTTGATCCTTATTGCAGTCGCTCTTTTTGCTGCGCTGTCTTATGCGATCACATCTTCTTCAAGAGGTGGCGGTGGAATTGACAGTGAACAAGCTGAAATATATGCATCACAAATTTTGCAGCAAGTGGCTTCTATTCAGACTCAAATACAACGTTTAGAAATTGTGGGCAGTTACGACCAAGTTTTTCTAGACAGTAGCTCCCCTAATGAAAGCGGCACTTGTTATTATAGCCAAGTTGCAGTTACACCCTGCCGTACGGTGGGACTTTTAAGTTCGGAAGGAGGGCTAAACGATCTTTTTTGGAGCGACAATATTCAAACTTCAGCAGCTATTGCTGCTAATGAAGCGACTTGGGGATTAATAATGGTGGAACACGCTATTTCGGGATCTCCAATTGGCACAACTGATCCTGACTACATTTTACAAGCGGTGGGTTTAAAAGATGAAATATGTGAGGCTATAAACAGGAAGCTAAATGGAGATCCTACTATAGGTGTATATACAACCCCTGTAGGTAATGGCAATGGGTATGCAAATTTAGGCTACTTTAGAGTGGACGGTACAAATTATAGTCCTGCTCCATCATCAGGGGATGTCGTGAGAAACTTCACTGTAGCGGGTTGCTCAAAACACTCAAATGGTCATAATTATTTCTATACTGTACTTCAACCACGATAAAATCAGGTTATTACAAGACCTAAAAAATAATAAGGGCAATAGAAGTAGTCGTCGCCAAGTAAGACAGCGATTGCCTTTGTTTTTATCTGTAAGTGTGGTCAGAAAACGGAAATTTAAGACCTATCACTATACCCCCCCCTTTAATCAGAGGGCTTATTATTTAAGTATTATCTATGGTGTCATGACGACTTTTATACATTCATCAGATTTGTCGCGGAATGTTCTATACATTTCAGGCCCGTCTTCCAGTGTGCCGCGATGGGTAATAATATAACTTGGGTCGATATCACCTTTTTCTATTCGATCCAATAGAGGTTTCATGTATCTTTGCATGTGAGGGTGATGTCAGACTAACGCGAACTTTTCTCCGAAAGCGTATTGCGTCAAATCTTAGGCAATGAGAAGCTCGTTCCAGACATCAACGGATGTCTGTCTCAAATCTTTAAAATACTGTCTTTTTTCGATGTGCCTCTGGTGATTAAAATGGTTTTGAAATACGGACTGAATAGCTGTAAATTTTTGCAATGATCGCGCCAATCTGAATTTATTCATCATCTTTTCCCGCCTTCGAAAATGCAGGTGTGAATTCTCAACTTGATTGTTTTTATATTGCTGTGTTTCATGGATATCAACCATGTTTAAATCACGCATTCCGGCTCTATAAGATTTCAGTTTATCAGTGACAATTTCTTTCGGTTTTCCGTATTTTGAAACCAGTTTTCTGAGAACTTTTTTCGCAGCTTTCTTATCACGCCGTTTTGTGACGTAACAGTCTAAAACCGTTCCCTCATGGTCGATTGCGCGCCATAAGTAGTGAAGTTTACCGTTGATTTTGACGAAGACCTCGTCAGTGTGCCACCGCCAGTTTGATGGTTTATGTTCTCGCTTTTTCTTTAATTCTCTAGCGACAATTGGCCCTAGTTTGTTCCACCAGTAGCGAATTGTTTCATGGCAAATATTAATGCCGCGTTCGTGTAAAATGTCTTCGATATTTCGCAAACTAAGCGGATATCGAACGTAATACATGATCGCGAGTTTTATGATTTCGGGAGAGGATTTATAATATTTGAAATGATTTATCTTTGCCATGTTTTAATAATAGCAATAAATGTTGATTTTTTGTCTAATAACAGACTTGCCAAACTAACCTTAAAATGGTCTGCTGTTTTGGGGCCAAATTTGCATCAAGTCGGGGGACGAAAAATGCGATTTCTGGAAAAATTCAAAAAAAGCGGTTTTAGTCTGACAACACCCAACCGATGCCCAAGGGAGCAGAAAAGATGTTGTATCGTAGAACTCGCAAACGACAATAGTTGTTGCAGTTGCAGTTGCAACTGCAAAGGTCATAGCCGAACCGATTTTACGCCCGCCAAAAGAAATACCAAGCGCAATATTCCCCTTGCTTAATTCGTCCTGCAGTGAGTGACCCGAAAGTGTATAATCGAAAAACTTGCGTCGCAGAACAGTTAAATTGGTTAGAACCAGCTGCGATATTCCTGGATTTATGCTTGGAAATACAGCGGAAATCATTATTTAGCAACTTGAGTGCTCATTACTTGCGATAAAGCCGCATGGCTTTATTTCACCAATCACCTGATGCTCTTTGCCCTAACTTTACGAATAACAATTTTATCATTAGGCTTATCAAGCGGCTTTTTGTAATTCTTCTTTGGGACCAAAAAACTCAAAGTGGACTTGCGAACCCGGAATACCCCATTTTAGAAGGTCCTGATATACGTTGCCCATAAATGGTTTCGGGCCACAGAAATAGTAATCAGCATTGCGTTCATTCACTTGCGCTTCGATAAAAGCGGCATTAATGAAACCTGTTGAACAGTTACCACCCCGTTTTGTATTTTCATTTTCAGGGTTGCTATAACGGTAGTGTACTTTTAAGTTTTTATATTCCTTATAAAGTTGATCGATTGGGTTTTTAAAAGGTTGCACATCTTCATTCAAACAGCCGTGTATAAAAAATATCTTCCGATCCGGCATGGATTTTAGGGCAGATTTTAAAATACTCAATATAGGCGTAATACCAATACCTGCGGCAAGCAAAACCAAGGGGCGTTCATGGCGGTCTTGAGTGTTTAAAAAGAACTCACCGCACGGTGGCCCAATTTCTAAGCTATCGCCGACATTTGTTTCATTATGGAGTTTATTGGAAACATATCCTTTGGGCGTATCCGCATCGGCGCCGATTTCTTTTTTTACACTGATGCGGAAATAATCCTTTCCGGGTTCATCGGATAGACTGTAATTCCGCATGGTTGTCGAGCCATCAGGTGTCGGCATGCGCACGGTAATATATTGACCCGGCAGAAAATCGGGCAGACTGCCACTATCATCAGGCTTTAGATAGAATGATGTGATGATTGTGCTTTCAACTTCCTTACG
>CAXGXG010000006.1:0-16951 GCA_964013525.1 uncultured Alphaproteobacteria bacterium
CGCCTCGGTATCCCTATATTTCAAAACCAATTTTGACGAATGCGGAATTGAATTTTTACAAGACCCTCTCAGCTTTAGTTCATGAACCTGTACTCATCTCATTCAAACCTCGACTGGGGGACATTGTCGATGTAGAAGAATATATTCGCCAGTCCGATCCGGATTGGATAGGCAGGTACGGCGCGCCGGTATGGTCAAAACATATCGATTTCGTTTTGATCAACGGCCATACTGCTGATGTTTTATGTTGTATTGAACTGGACGATCGTTCCCACCTTAAACGGGAAAACGCAAAACGTGATCAGTTCAAAAACAAAGCGTTGGAAGCCGCTGACATTCCGTTAATCCGCATCCGGTGCCAGCGCACCTATAAAAAAGAGGCGGTCCTTGAAAAGATCGCCCCTTATTTGAATATTTAGCGCTTGGCCTTAGCCAAACTTTTTATTTTCGCCCATATCCGGCTTGCTGTCTGTCAGGTTGGCTTTGGCGATTTCATACAACTGAACCATATCGCTTTTGTCCGTATCCCAGATCTCAGCCATATAGACGTCAATTTTGATTAAGGCGACATTCGGGTCTTCTTTTCCTTCGGGAAACCAAGCTGCTACAAACGGGTTCCACATGTCGTTGATCAGATCCTGATCGCGGATAATGTTGGCAACGCCACTGCATGAAACATAGCTGTCCTCTTCAGGTCCAGAAAACGCCACACACACATCGTGATCCTTTTTGATTTCTTCCACCTTGTCAGATTTGCGCTTGGTAAAGAAATAAAGTGTGCCGTCAAATTCATCCTGGGTAATATGCATTGGGCGTGCACGCAAATTTGTATCATCATGGCTAACCAACATGCCAACCTTAACGTCTTTGATAAGTGACCATAGTTTTTTGGTGTCTTCTGATTTTAACATGTTTATGTCCTTATTTCGTTTTGATTTATCGTCTCATGCAAACCAACATTCGAAAGGTCTCTTGCGTTCCAAAAAGGAACCTGACGTGCCGCCCAAATGTTTGGAGACCCATCAACACTGATAAAAATATTTATTTTAAGGAGATAAAAATGTTGAATAAAAAAACACTTATGGCCGCTGCTACTGGCCTTGCCCTAACAATGGGCGCGTACAGCGCAGATGCTTATACATCCTACCAATATACATACTATGACAAGGACGGAAACGGCGTTATAGAAACCAATGAATTTGACACTTATGTCTACAATTCTTTTGATATTGACCGCGACAGCCGCATCAGCAATGACGAATGGACATATTATACAAAGACCACGACAACCACCACGATGACAACACCCACAATCGAATACCAGACTTTTGATGTTTGGGATGCAGATGGCGATGGTTACCTAGACGATACCGAGGTCACAACATTTGTCCGTGATACGAACTATTACACAGCCTATGACCTGGATGGTTCAAACACGATTGATAGCGATGAATATTATCTTTATAGCTTCAACCGCTATGACACCAACATGGACGGAAATATTTCTAACGAAGAGTGGATGGCCGCTTACCGTTAAGGTTTAAGCCCAAGACCACAATATAAAACAGCCTCTGGTGACAGGGGCTGTTTTCTTTTATACTGCTTCAAAATATTATTCTAAAAGCACGAGGTTGGAATGGCCGATTTGAACATTGAAAATGCCCTGATGAAAATTCAAGAACGAATAGGCGTTCGCGCACCCCGTCTTGCCATTATGTTGGGTTCCGGCCTGGGCGCTTTGGCTGACGATGCCGAAAACGTCGTCGAAATCTCATATACGGATATTCCGGGCTTTCCCGTACCGACTGTTGCAGGGCACGAGGGCAAAATGATTTTCGGCACACTGGACGGGCAAGATGTCTTGTTTTTAAAAGGGCGCGTTCACGCGTATGAAACTGATGATTTTGATCCGTTCAAACGCCTGATTTATTCGGTCAAGGCATTGGGCATTCAAACCCTATTCACCACAAGCGCCAGCGGCAGCCTGCACGAAAACATGCCCCCCGGGTCGATTATGCTGATTTCTGATCATATCAATATGATGGGCACCAATCCTTTGTTGGGGCCCAATGCGAATGATATCGGTCCGCGGTTTCCGGACATGGGTGATGCGTGGAGCTTGCAAAGCCGTAAACGTGTTCAGCGCGTCGCCACTGAATTGGACATTGATCTGCATGAAGGGGTTTATTTCGCCCTGCGCGGCCCGTGTTTTGAAACCCCTGCGGAAATTCGCATGGCGCGCATGCTGGGCGGTGATGCGGTCGGTATGTCAGCCGTACCTGAAAATATTATTGCCAATCACTGTGGATTAACGGTTGCGGGTTGTGCCGTTATCACAAATTTTGCCGCCGGGATGAAATCTGAAACCCTCAGTCATGATCATACATTGGCAGGGGCACAACTCGCCGCCGAAAACCTCAGCCGGCTTTTGCGGACAGTCATCTCGCAAAACACGCTCTAATCAGGAATGCGCCATGGCCCCTATGGCTTGCGACGCATCATACGTTTGAGCAGCTTTTTCTGGGGATTGCGCGCGGTTTTCACAGTTTCATCCAGGTTAAAACGGCGCACATCATCGCGCGATTTCAGGATCTTATAAACACCGTAATCCGGCACTTCAACATTTTTGGCTGTATCGCGCATCCGTGCTTCAACATGGTCACGAACCGCCTGGTTTTTGTTTTCGGTCTGAATAAAAATCGTATCCCATTCAAACCCTAACATCACCTCTTGTAATGCCATCAGGGTCAAAACATCCTCAACCGGTCCCTCAACCATTTGGCCGGCAAAATTTTCCAGCCGTGCCTTTTTCTGTCCTGTACGTTTAAAACGTGCGCGTTGCGCATCATCGCCCAATTTCTGACAGGGTTTGGCAATGCTGTCGCCAAAGAAAAACCATGTGAACAGACACAGACCGCCATCAATAACAGCCAACCCGCCCAGAACACTTAAAAAAGCGCTGTTTTCAACAAATCGCTTAGTGCCTTGCAGCTGTTGCTCCTTGAACGCCAGGTATTCGCGGGCAATATCATTATTTGAAAGCGCGTCCAGATTTTGCGTATCAATATGTTGAATAAGTCTTTCCATGATTCCTCCGGTTCGTACGCATTAAACATGACGGCAATGATTATGTCAATATAAAGCGCCTGTTCTTTTGCACAGGACATCCTTATAATCATCTTATGACCATTTCAAAACACGCCTCACAAAACTTTAACGACCGCGCCTATCCTCACGTGGATATGCTGATCCTGCATTATACAGCCACAACTGACGCAGATCAGGCTATTGAATTTATGACCTGCCCCAAACGTCAGGTTAGCGCCCATTACCTTGTCAAAGAGGATGGCACAATTGTGCAATTGGTTGATGAGGATAAACGCGCATGGCATGCCGGTGTCAGCTATTGGAAAGGCGAGCGGGATATCAATTCACGCTCCATTGGTATTGAAATCCAAAATCATGGACATGATCGCGGTTGCCCACCATATCCTGAAGCCCAGATCAAGGCGGTCATGAAACTCTGTCAGGAGATTTTGTCGCGTCACCCCATCCCGCCCGAGCATGTTTTGGGTCATTCGGACGTGGCGCCTGACCGCAAGGTTGATCCGGGCGAACACTTCCCTTGGAAACGGTTTGCCAAAAAAGGCATCGGCCGCTGGTTTAAGGGCCGCGCGACCAAAGGTGTTAAGGCATCGGATCTGGACCCCCTATTGCTCAAGCTGGGGTATTCCCCGGATGTGACCGCTGCAGAACGCCGGCGCGCATTTTTTATGCACTTTTATCCCGAGGCAATGGACCGTCAAAACAATAAACGCACCCAGCTGGCCGCCGCAAGGCGCGCACGAAAACTGATTGATAATTCCTAAAACCCCTATATATTACACACGCAGAGGGTCGGATGACCGCGCCCATACCGTAAGGGTATGGGGGAGGAAAGTCCGGGCTCCATAAAAGCAGAAAGCCGGCTAACTGCCGGGCGGCGCGAGCCGACGGAAAGTGCAACAGAAAACAAACCGCCCCCATGTGGGGTAAGGGTGAAACGGCGGGGTAAGAGCCCACCGCGGATCTGGCAACAGAGACGGCATGGTAAACCCCTTTCGGAGCAAGACCAAATAGGAACAGCGGATGTTCGCATCGGGCAGGCTTTTATGCCTTGCTGTTCGGGTAGGTCGCACGAGGTGTTTGGCAACAAACATCCCAGATGAATGGTCATCCCGCCTATGGCGGACAGAACCCGGCTTATAGACCCTCTGCCTTCTTTTATTCAAACCTCTTAATTGACATAATCATTTTATTGTCGTAGATTTAGTATGCGTTTAAGGAGGTTGCCCCGTGTCATTTAGCAAAGAAAAAGATTTTATCATTAAACAAAACGTCTCTTATGGCTGTTACAAGATCTTTGACTTTCTCAACATGGAAACATATGTGCTGGGCAAAGAAGGCATTTCTTCAATGGTTCAATTTAAGGACCTCCATTGTTTAAAAGGTGTGAAAGCCGCCTATGAAAAACTCATTGAATTGGGCGGTACGCCACCGGAAATCATCTTTCCCGACGACGTGGATCACGCCTATGATTTGACGGGTCGTATGCCCCGCGCACACAAATCTGGCCCCAGCCCGACCCCAGGCTTAAACAGAACTCCATAAAAAGCAAAAATAAATATTGAACAATATCAGGCGCTTAACGGCGCCTTTTTTTATTTTCATGTTTTGTTCACGGAAGAGAGCCACAAAAAACCATTGTTTCCCATGAAATCCCATGTTATTCCATTATATACCAATCAACGAATCACTTGGCGAAGCAATCAGCCAATACCACGAACCCAAGTTGGGGGTATATGCGAAGCGAAGGGTCAAACCTTCATGAATACCTTGCTGGTAAACACGAAACTGTTACGCGTCCACAACAACCGCTTAACACGTTTTATCGGGGGAACGGATCAGGGGATTGGAACGGACGTTTATAAAAATGGGACTATTTTTATCAACATATAATAACAAAGTGGATAAGAAGTTCCGCGTGTCTGTTCCAGCCCCCTTCCGTACTGCTTTGGCCCAGCAGGAATTTCAGGGCATCGTTGTTTTCAAATCATCTAAATACAATGCACTCGAAGGTTTCGGATGGGACCGTATGGTCGAAATGTCCGAACGTCTGGATCAGTTTGATATGTTTTCAAACGAACAGGACGATATGGCAAGTTTGATTTTCGGGGAATCCCGCCAGTTGCCATTTGACGGTAACGGGCGCGTTATCCTACCCGAAGATCTGTGTGAATTCTGCGGGATTACCGATCAGGCCGCATTTGTCGGTTTGGGTAAGAAATTCCAAATCTGGTCACCTGAAACATTAACCGCACGCATGGAAAATGCCCGTCGTGACGTTCAGGACCGCGGTTTGACATTGCCGGGCCCCAAGGGCAATCAAGCCTGATGACAGATATCGACGGACATATTCCGGTCATGATGACCGAGGTTCTTGAGACCCTGGCACCCAAGGATGGAGATATCATTGTTGACGGCACGTTTGGCGGGGGCGGATACACGCGTCATATTCTGGCATCTGCCGATTGCCGTGTGATTGGCATTGACCGGGACCCAGATGCTGTGGCCCGAGGACGCGCGTTAGAAAAAGAGGAACCTCGCTTTCAAATGATTGAAGGACGTTTCGGCGATATCAAAACACTTTTGGAAAATCATGATATCGGGCGTGTGGATGGCTTTGTCCTCGATATCGGTGTCTCTTCTTTTCAACTGGATCAGGCCGCCCGCGGATTTTCTTTTATGCAGGACGGACCGCTGGACATGCGTATGTCGCAAAGTGGGGAGAGCGCCGCTGATATCGTCAATACCTATGATGAAAAAGAGATCGCGGATATTTTGTACAAATACGGTGATGAACGCAAAAGCCGTCGAATTGCGTCCGCCATCGTTGCCCAGCGCGAACAGACACCTTTTACACGCACGCTTGAACTGGCTGACCTGATCGAAGGGGTCCTGGGCCGCAAGAGAAAGCCCAAGGATCCGCATCCTGCCACCCGCAGTTTTCAGGCTCTGCGCATTGCGGTCAACGATGAAATGGGCGAGCTTGAACGTGCGTTGGATAGCTCCATTGAAATCCTAAAAGCTGGCGGGCGTTGCGTGGTTGTCAGCTTCCACTCTACCGAAGACAGAATTGTAAAACGCTTTTTCAGGGAAAAATCGGGTGATGTCCCCCGCGGGTCGCGTCATATGCCTGTTCAAAAGCCCAAAAATGAACTATACTGGTATGACTGCCCCGAACGGCGCGCTCGCGCATCCAAGTCCGGGGAAATCGAAAACAATGTACGTGCCCGTTCAGCCAAACTGCGTTACGGTATTCGGACGGCACATCAGGTGGGCTGACAAAAACGATGTTTCGGATTTCAACATTCATATGGCTGGTGCTGGCAACCGTATCGGGTGCCCTGCTGTTTAGTTTCGGTCAAAAAACTGAAGATGCCCGCCATGATATTGCCCGTCTGGAAAAACAGATCCGCCAGGAAAAACAAAATATTGATATTCTTGAGGCTGAGTGGAGCTATCTGAACCGCCCGTCCCGCCTGCGCGAGCTGGCTGAAAAACATCTGGAGCTGAGCCCGCCGTCCGAATTTCCAGTGATAGAGGATGAGAACGTGGCCCTCCTGGACGAACCGCCGGCGCCTGTTGACGATGAGACCGGGACCGGGCAACCGGCCGCCGACAAACAGTCACAACCTGCCCCTACTCCTGCACCCGTTGCAGACTATCAAAACACAATTGATACCGATCCAGATCAAGATCAGGCCCAGGTTGAAGCTGAAGATCAGGATCGTGCGCGTTTTGCTCTTTCCGTTTCAACCGAACAGCCCCCCCAACCAGAAACTGAAACTGAAACAGTCAAAGCCGCACCTGACGAAACCATTCAGGCTGTGGAGCCGCAAAAGTCTTTTGACGATGTCCTAAAATCAATCGGGATTGAATAAATATGCGCAACCTGCATCGACGGATGACAACACTGCAGGGCGAATATGTGCAGAATTTTGAAAAGGCGCGCACACGCTTTTTTGCCGTAACCATGTTTATGTGTCTGGCATTTTTGATTGTGGCGGGACGGCTTGTTTATCTGATGGGGCCCACCATCCTGTCACAGCCCGAACCCGCTGTCTTGACGGCCGAAAATGCCGCCGCCCCCAAACGCAACAATATTGTTGACCGCAATGGAATGCTGTTGGCAACATCACTTTCGACCCGCTCGTTATATGCCGATCCAAAACTGGTGGATGACCCGACAGGCTTGGCTGAAGAATTGCTGAAAATCTTTCCTACCCTTGATAAGCAAACGCTGATTGATGATCTGTCCAAAGACCGCCGCTTTGTCTGGATCAAACGTCACATCACCCCAAAACAATATGCCGCCGTATTGGAAGTGGGCGAACCGGCCCTCTCCACCAAAAAAGAGTTTAAACGCTTTTACCCGCAAGGGGCATTGATGTCCCACATTATCGGATACACCAATACGGACGGAACCGGCATCGCCGGATTGGAAAAAGAGTATAACACCCAATTGACGCAAACCGATCAGCCGTTGAGACTGACAATTGATGTCACGCTGCAGGATGTCCTACGCGAGAACATTCAGTCTTCCATGGAAGAATTTGAAGGGATCGGCGGCTCCGGCGTCATTTTAGATGTAAAAACGGGTGCCGTTATGGCGATGGTTTCCCTGCCGGATTTTGACCCGCACGATTATGCCACCGCTGACCAGAATTCTATGTTTAATCGCAATACGGTTGGCGTTTATGAAATGGGCTCAACATTCAAAACCTTTACTGTGGCCGCAGCACTTGAGCATGAGGCCACCCAGCTTCAGAAACAGTATGATGTATCCGAACCTTTGAGGTACGGACGCTTTCGCATTCGTGATTACCATCCGTTTAAACGGCCCATTTCAATGCCGGAAGTCTTTATTCACTCATCCAATATCGGAACTGCGCAAATGGCCTTGGATACCGGCGGGGATGCTTTGAAAGCCTTCTATCGCGATTTGGGATTTTTTGACCGCGTGGCGATTGACCTGCCGGAGCGTGGGCACCCGATCCTGCCCAATCCGTGGCGCGAGGTTTCAACCGTGACATCTTCGTATGGTCATGGCATTGCCGTCAGCCCCCTGCACGTCGCGCGGGCCACGGCTGCGATGGTAAATGGCGGAACATTGCCGCCACTGCATTTAACAGCTGAAGGTGACCAGGCAGATGCGCCAGCGGTTTCAGTTATATCGCCCGAAACCTCAAACCTGATTTCCGGATTAATGGCCCTGACTGTTGAAGAAGGGACCGGATCCAAAGCCAAAGTAGACGGCATGTGGGTAGGCGGCAAAACCGGAACGTCTGAGAAAATCGGACCCGGCGGATATCAAAAAAAGAAGCTTTATTCTTCATTCATTGCGATCTTTCCTGCAGATAATCCGCAGTATGTTATCTTGGTTTCAATAGACGAGCCAAAGGGCCAAAAACAAAGCTTTGGATATGCAACGGGCGGTTGGACCGCAGCACCGGTCGTTCAAAAAACAATTTCCTATATGAAAACGGCAATGCCAGACCTATATGATATTCGCAAACCGCCGTTTCCGGCCTTGCAATCCCTGGCTGCCTATGTGAAAGAAGACGATGAATAAAATCTCAACAGACCAGATTACAGGCCTGACCGCAGACTCCCGCGCTGTGCGTCCCGGTTTTATTTTTGCCGCGTTAAAGGGCGTTAAAACTGATGGCCGCGATTATATCCCGCAAGCCATTACAGCAGGTGCAAAAATTATATTAACGCACATCGACACCCCCGATATTGTAGGGGACGTCCAAGTCATCCGCGATGAACAGCCTCGTCTTCGGTTTGCAAAAATGGCCGCAGAATTCTATGGCGATCAACCTGAAAATATTGTCGCCGTCACCGGTTCAAACGGCAAAAGCTCAACAGTGAACTTTTGTCGGCAATTGTGGGCGCTTGAAGACATCAAAGGTGCAAGCTTGGGCACTATCGGTGTTGAGGCCGATGGCATTCAACTGCCCGCAGGCATGACAACGCCTGATCCTGTGACCCTGCATGATAACCTTGCAAAATTGAAAAAGGCCGGCATCACGCACCTGGCGATGGAAGCCTCAAGCCACGGGTTGGAACAATACAGAATGCACGGCGTTCAATTACAGGCCGCAGGCTTTACCAACCTGTCGCGCGATCATCTGGATTATCACGAAACGATGGAAAAATATCTGCATGCGAAAATGCGGCTTTTTCGCGAAGTCCTCAGCGCCGATGGCACGGCGGTTATCAATGCCGATGTCCCGGAATTCAAAGACATCAATACGATGTGCCTTGAGAAAGGAATTCGTGTCTTTAGCTACGGACATCAGGGGCGCGATCTGAAAATCACATCCCGTGAAGTCCTTCCCCACGGTCAAACACTGGGACTGATTGTCATGGGCAAAGAATTTGATGTGACATTACCGCTGGTCGGTGAATTTCAGGCCTACAACGCATTGTGCGCATTGGGATTGGCCATAGCATGCGGGTCAGATGCCAGCATGACGCCTAACCTGGAAAAATTAAAAGGTGTTCGCGGTCGCATGGAATGTGTTGGTCAGACAGATGATGGCGCGGCCGTCTATGTTGATTATGCCCATACGCCGGATGGGCTGGAAACGGCGTTAAAATCCTTGCGCCCCCATGCCAAGGGACGCCTTCATGCCGTTTTTGGCTGTGGCGGCGACCGCGACCGCGGCAAGCGGCCAATGATGGGCAAAATTGCCGCCGAACTGGCAGACCGCGCCATTGTAACCGACGACAATCCACGCAGCGAAGACCCCGCCGCAATACGCGCCGCCGTGATGCAAGCCGATGCGCGATTGATTGAAGTGGCAGGCCGTCGAAAAGCCATCGCGACAGCCATTGCTGATTTACAAAAAGATGATATCCTAATCATTGCTGGCAAAGGGCATGAACAGGGCCAAACCATCGGTGATCAGATCCTTCCCTTTGACGATGCCTCGGTAGCGCGCGAAATTTTAAAAAGATAAAAAGAAAATGACAGAAAAGACCCCCCTTTGGACTTGTGAAGACATTGCTGCAGCCGTTGATGGAAAAACAACGTCATCAGGTCCGGTCAGCGGTGTTTCCATTGATAGCCGGACACTGGAAGCCGGTGATTTATTTGTTCCGCTAAAGGGTGAGATCGCAGATGGTCACGCTTATATTCCGCAGGCGATTGAAAAACAGGCCGGGGCTATTTTATCCGCCGACGCCGGCATTGATGGCGATAACATTATTCATGTAGACGACACATTGCGTGCCCTTGAAAACTTAGGACAGGCTGCCCGCGCCCGATGTCAGGCAACACGCATTGCAGTGACTGGCTCGGCAGGCAAAACCGGTACCAAAGAAATGCTGGGAATTGTTTTAAAAGAATTTGGCAAAGCGCATACCAGCGTCAAAAGCTATAATAATCATTTCGGTGTACCGCTTACCCTGGCGCGCATGCCTGCTGATGCCGAATATGGTGTTTTTGAAATGGGTATGAACCACGCGGGCGAAATTTCTACGCTTTCAAAAATGGTGGCACCCCATATCGGTATTATCACAACCGTTTTACCCGCGCATATTGAAAACTTTGATGATGAAACAGGGATAGCGCGCGCCAAGGGTGAAATTGTCGATGGCATGGGCCCTGATGGCGTTTTGATTATCAACCATGACAACCCGCACTTTGAAACACTCGATAAAATCGGACGCGAAGCCAACATCAAAACAATTTACAGCTTTGGCGAGGATGAAGAGGCTGATAGCTATATCACCAGCCTCAAGCTGGCCTCCGACGGCAGCAAGATCAAAGCGCGTGTTCTGGGCCAGGATATTAAGTTCAAACTTTCCATCCCCGGAAAGCACATTGCATTGAATGCGCTCGCTGTTCTAACGGCTATTAAACATATGGGGCTTGATATCGAAAAGGCCGCAAAAATTCTCTCTAAGGCAGAACCTATTGAGGGACGTGGCGCACGTATCGAAGTAAAAATTGAGAACGGAAAACCGCCGCTGACCATTATTGATGAAAGTTACAATGCCAACCCCGCGGCCATGCTTGCGGCCTTTAAGGTTTTGGAAATGTGCACACCCAAAAAGGGCGGACGCCGGATTGCGGTTCTGGGCGATATGCTTGAATTGGGACCCAAAGGCCCATCCATGCATGCCGAGCTTGCAAATCCATTGTTATTATCACGCGTCGATCTGGTCTTTGCCTGCGGCCCCCAGATGGAGGCGATGTTTACAAACCTGCCCGAACCGTGGCAAGGCGCCCATGAAAAAGATTCTTTTGCCCTGTGTCCCCATGTCACATCTGCCGTTCAGCCGGGTGATGTCATTTTGATCAAGGGCTCGCTCGGCAGCAAGATGGCTTATGTTGTCGAAGCGCTACAAGATTTAAAATCCACGAAAAAAGAGGACGTTGCCTGATGCTCTATAACCTTTTGACACCTTTGGGCGATGAATATCAATTCTTCAACCTTTTCCGTTACATCACTTTCCGCACGGGCGGCGCGATGATGACAGCCCTGATCATCAGCTTTTTGATCGGGCCACTTGTGATCCGCTGGCTAAAATTTAAACAGGGTGCCGGGCAACCCATCCGCGAAGACGGTCCGGAAACACACCTGAAAAAAGCCGGTACGCCGACCATGGGCGGGCTCATGATTATCTTTACAGTCTTTATCTCGACCCTTTTGTGGATTGATGTTTCCAATGCCTATTACTGGATTGTCATTTCCGTCTTTTTAGGATTTGGCGCAATCGGATTTGCCGATGATTATATGAAGCTGACAGGCGGGTCTCACCTTGGTCTACCTGGAAAACTGCGATTGTTTCTAGAAGGGTTGATCAGCTTGATCGCGGTTTTGTTGATTACCAACCTATTGCCGGACACCCTGTCATCACATTTGGCCCTGCCGTTTTTCAAATCGATCCTGGTTGATCTGGCATGGTTCTTTATCCCCTTTGGCCTTTTGGTTATTGTCGGAGCGGCAAACGCAGTGAATCTGACAGACGGTTTGGACGGACTGGCCATCGGGCCGATTATGATTACGGCGGCCTGTTTTGGGATCATCTGCTATTTGATCGGTAACTCGGTCTTTTCCGATTACCTTCAAATCCATCATGTTCCCGGCAGCGGTGAACTGGCGGTGTTCTGTGGCGCATTAATTGGGGCCGGCCTTGGGTTTTTATGGTTTAATGCACCGCCCGCACAGGTTTTCATGGGTGATGTCGGATCCCTTTCAATGGGCGGGGCATTGGGCGCGATGAGCGTTATTACCAAACACGAAATTGTTCTTGCGATTATTGGTGGATTGTTTGTTTTGGAAACGCTCTCCGTAATTTTACAGGTCGTCTTTTTCAAATGGCGCGGCAAACGCATTTTTGCCATGGCGCCCATTCACCACCATTTCGAAAAGAAAGGCTGGGCCGAAACCACTGTCGTTATGCGTTTTTGGATTATCTCCATCATCTTTGCTATGATCGGGTTGTCGTCTCTGAAATTGCGTTAAGGCGTAGCCACTTGAAAAATAAAGGGTTTATTTGTGATTGATCTCTCCGTCCTCAAATCTAAATATGGGCAACGCCCTGCGGTCGTTTATGGCCTTGGTGTTTCTGGCCTGGCCAGTGTTGTTGCCCTGACCCGTAGCGGATTTCATGTGATTGCATGGGATGACAATGCGCAGGCACGCGAAGCGGCCGCCCAATACGGTGCGGAGCTGGTTGATGTGGCGCAGGATTTTCCACTGAATGCAGCCTTTTTATTGCTATCACCGGGCATTCCCCTGACACATCCGGAACCGCATGATGTCGTCAAAGCCGCGCAAAAGAATAAAGTTGAAATTCTATGCGATATTGAATTGCTGCACCGTGCGACACCCAATATCAAAAAAATTGGCATTACAGGCACAAACGGAAAATCAACAACAACCGCCTTGATCGGGCACATCCTTCAAGAATCCGGACGCAGTGTCGATATTGGCGGCAACCTTGGCATTCCGGCGTTGGCGCTAAATGTTTTGGACGACAATGGAATTTACGTCCTCGAAATGTCGTCATATCAACTGGATTTATGTCCGACCTTTCAGCCTGATATTGGTGTGCTTTTAAACATCACACCCGACCATCTGGATCGTCATGGCGGCATTGAAGGGTATGCCAAGGCGAAATCACACATATTCGGCAAGAACACAATTGCAATCTGTGCGGTTGATGATGATCACTGTCGGCAGATTGCAAAAACTAACCCCGCAACCCAAACCATTACGTTTTCGACAGATGACCGCAGCGCAGATATTTATCCCAATGCGGACAACCTTCATACGCCCGAGGGGGATGTCACGCTGGACAACTATCCGAATTTGCGTGGTGAACACAATTTGCAAAATATCATGGCCGCATTCATCGCCTGCCGCGAGGCCGGGTTGATGACATCTGAAATCCAATCGGGACTGGCCACTTTTCCCGGTTTGGAACACCGTCAAAAACGCGTGCGCCATTTAAATGGCATCGATTTTATCAATGACAGCAAGGCCACAAATGATGAGGCCGCATCCAAAGCTTTGTCCGCCTATCCAAACAACATTTACTGGATTGCCGGCGGACAGGCCAAGGGGTCAGACTACCCCAAATGCCGCTCCTATTTTGACCGCATCCGCCACGCCTATTTGATTGGCGAGGGGGCAACAGACTTGAAAGCCAACCTTGATGCCAAAGGTGTTGCGAGCACACATAGCAAAATTTTACACGCTGCGGTTTTTAAGGCGTACGAAGATGCACGTGCGGATCTGGATGCCGGCAAAATTGACCACGCCACCATCCTTTTGTCGCCGGCCTGTGCCAGTTGGGATCAGTTTGCCAACTTCGAACAACGCGGCCAGGTTTTTGCCGAATGCGTTGAATATCTGCCCAAGCGCCTACCAACAGGCAAAGAGGCCGGGTAATGCAAATCTCGCGCACAGACCGTTCCGTTTTCGGCCACTGGTGGTGGACGATTGATCGCGGGGTTTTGGGTGGGCTGATGTTATTGGTCCTATGCGGTATTCTTTTGGTCTCCAGCGCCAGCCCCGCCGTAGCTGAGCGGATCAATCTGCCTGCCTTTCACTTTTTAACCCGTCACATCATCTTTTTGGTGCCGACGTTGGCGGCCATGATCGGACTGTCCTTTATGGGGCCAACAGGTATTCGCCGCAGTGCGATTTTGACCTATGCCGGGGCCATGGTTCTGGTTTTGGCGACCCTTTTCTTTGGTGAAGAAATTAAAGGCGCCACACGTTGGCTTCATATCTTTGGTTTTTCCCTACAACCCTCTGAATTTTTAAAGCCAAGCTTTGCAGTTCTATCTGCCTGGCTGATTTCCAGACAGCGTGATGACAAAAGCTTTCCGGGTTTGACCGCATCATTTATCGTTTTATTTGCAACGCTTTTGTTTTTAATGGCGCAACCGGATTTTGGTATGTCATTTGTGATTGCCGTCATCTGGGGTGTGCAAATCTTCCTCAGCGGTCTGCCGTTTGCGCTTTTTGCTGTTTTGGGGCTGGCCGGCGTTGGCGCAATCTTTGCGGCTTATTTTACTTTTCCACACGTGGCATCCCGCATTGACCGTTTTTTAAATCCGGCATCGGGTGACAATTATCAGGTTGAAAAATCCTTGGATTCCTTTGCCAACGGCGGTCTGTTCGGTACCGGTCCTGCACAGGGACAAATCAAATTGTCATTGCCTGATAGCCATGCAGACTTTATATTTGCAGTTGCCGGCGAAGAATTTGGATTGATCTTTACCATTCTGATTGTATGCGTTTATGCCTTTATCATTATTCGCAGCATGAAAAGAACGATGCCGACGGGGGATTTGTTTATCCTGTTGTCTGTAGGCGGTTTGATTGCACAATTCGCCCTACAAACTTTGATCCATATGGGATCATCCATTCAGCTTTTGCCGGCCAAGGGTATGACACTCCCATTTATAAGTTATGGCGGATCATCCCTGTTGGCATTGGGAATGGGCATGGGATTTTTACTGGCTCTGACGAAAAAACGACCTGAAGCCATCCGCAAACGAAACATTTCTGCCCGTTATCCGTATGCACCGGGAAGAAAGGAAAATTATGACCGATAAAAAACGCGCACTTTTGGCGGCAGGCGGCACAGGCGGACACCTGTTTCCCGCATTGGCCCTGGCCGAGGAATTGATTAAACAAGGTTGGGAGGTCATGATCGCAACGGATGAGCGCGGTGCACGCTATGATAAGAGCGAACTGGACTATGAAACGGTTGTCATTTCATCCGCAACGACCAAACCTGGTCTTTGGGGGAAATTCCAAACAGCTGCAG
Source organism: uncultured Alphaproteobacteria bacterium (assembly GCA_964013525.1). Lineage (GTDB taxonomy): Bacteria > Pseudomonadota > Alphaproteobacteria > Micavibrionales > CSBR16-224 > CATLPD01. The sequence goes on from CAXGXG010000006.1 coordinate 15,406, forward strand.
CCCTGGGAAAAGGGATAACGCAATCGTTTAAAATTATGCGCAATTACAAGCCTGACGTGATTGTCGGATTTGGCGGATATCCTTGTTTTCCGCCACTATTTGCCGCACAGCTTTTGAAAAAACCGACTATTATTCACGAAGCCAACGCCGTTTTGGGCAAAGCGAACAAAATGCTGGCTGCCCGCGCAAGCCACATTGCCATGTCTACACCTGCAACCAAAGGGGTGAGCGAGCACAAAACATTCGCCCCGAAATCAGTCGTGACCGGAAACCCCGTTCGCGCCAAAGTGGTTGCAAAACAAAGCGCCCCCTACATGGCCCCGACCGCAAACGGTCCCTTTAATATTTTTGTAATGGGTGGATCGCAGGGTGCACATGTTTTCAGCAAAGTGATCCCGGAGGCGATCAAACATCTGTCTGATGCAGATCAAAAACGCATTCGCATTGTCCAGCAATGCCGCGAAGAGGATATGCCCGCCGCACGCAAAGCCTTTGAAGAAATGGGTGTTGATTATGAACTCAAGGCATTTTTTGATAACGCTCCTGAAGAGCTGGAAAAATGTCATCTGTTTATTGGTCGCTCCGGCGCCAGCACAGTATCGGATGTGGCGGTCGTCGGTCGGCCTGCAATCTTTGCCCCTTTGAAACACGCTGACAATCAGCAACTTTTGAATGCAAAGGCCCTTGCCGATGCGGGGGGCGCATGGGTCATTCCATCAGACCAGTTTGATGCCAAAACCCTTGCGAAAAGCCTGGCAACTTTGATGGCAGATCCAAATACCCTGAAAGCTGCAGCGGATAAATCTGCGCAAGCGGGCGAGCCTTTTGCCGCCAGCAAGCTCAAAGACTTGGTGATCAAAGCCGCTCGTTAATTGGAATGCAAATCGCTACAAATGCGATGGCGCACCCTTTTCAGTTTTTTCACACAGAAAATGGAACTTTTCCATGAACTTTTGTCTGTTTTGGCTGTATGTAGCCCCATAGCAGGTGGAAATAACGCTTTATTCGCGGTGTGGCACTCTATACAATAAATTTTTTGAAGAATGACGGGGGATAGCATGCGCAACAAGCTGCCTTTAAAAGTTGGCGTTTTACATTTTGTTGGAATCGGTGGAATCGGGATGAGTGGCATTGCCGAAACTCTGAACCACATGGGTTATGATATCCAGGGGTCTGACATGAAAGAAAGCGACAATGTCGAACGTCTGCGCAGTCGCGGCATCCGCGTTCTGATTGGTCATGATGGTAGCAATATTTTTGATGCGAATGGAAAACCGGTGGCTGCAGTTGTGCGCTCAACTGCTGTCAAGGATGACAACCCTGAAGTCATGGCTGCCCGCAAAAACAATATTCCCGTGATCCGCCGCGCAGAAATGCTGGCGGAAATCATGCGTTTAAAACCGTCAATCGCGGTTGCCGGAACGCACGGTAAAACCACAACAACATCTTTGGTAGGCCATGTTCTGGAACGTTGTGATTGCGATCCGACCATTATAAATGGTGGCATTATCAATGCCTATAATTCCAACGCCCGCATGGGTGACGG
>CAXGXG010000007.1:0-16356 GCA_964013525.1 uncultured Alphaproteobacteria bacterium
CAAATCGCATTAACCGCCGCGGTTGTTGTTTTTCAAAACATAGTAGAATTGATATCCACCAGATGACGCGCCGCCACCGTATTGGCGGACACAACCCGTATATGAACCCTGCATATGGGCTGGCAAGCCGCCCACAATGGCATCCGCAACCGTGCGTCGTTTAAATGGACCCAAAGGCTGGTCAATGAACAGCTGGCTCATCTCGCCCCCATGGTCTTGGAATGGGACATCCAGCTGATTGTGAAGAGCCTGACATACGCTATAATTGATGTAGGTAATTATCATCATGATATCGCCATCAACACCTGCCACTGAGCCACCCGTGTGATAGGTGTGCCCGGCAAACAGTGGGTATTTTGCTTTGGCGAATAGGGTGGCGTTCGGATTGAGGGCATCGCCCAGCGTTCCGATATAATCATCGCGCAGGATTTTGTAGTCGATTCCGCCACCATTGGGGTGGAAAATATGGCAGGAAAAATCATCAGGTGCGCGCGGGTTGGCGTAATTCCAAATACTGGGATCCACGCGGTCGTTTTCAAAGCTGAGCTGATCGTCACTGCAACCGTTTCGCATCTGAACGCGGTCGATTGCGGATTTCACGCTTTGCGCATATTGAACCAATTCAGAGGCGAGGATTGCCCCCTCGTCATCCTTGTAGGTTGCGGTTGTCGTTTCATCACGCGTAATCGCCGCCGTCAACAGGGCAAACAGCCCGACGGTGATCAGAATAATAAAAAGAACATTTCCAGATTCACGTTTTTTCATCGGTTTCATCATAGCCGATAAATGTGACGGAATTAAGGGGTTAAATCTGATCAGGCTGTACCGCTTTGGGCTGTGTTGGCAGCGCCATTGGCCTGTTCTTCACCAGCCTGACGGCGTTGCTGATCCTGGGCATAGATCGCTTCAAAACTGATCGGCTGCAAGAACAGCGGTGGGAAGCCGGCCTTCACAGTTGAATTGCCGATAATTTCGCGAGCGAATGGGAACAGCAATTTTGGAACCTCAATCATCAGAACAGCCTGAATGTTTTCTTCGGGTACGTTTTTCAGCTCAACCGCCGCGGCATAGGACAGCTCGACAATAAAGGCGACTTTGTTATCCTGCTGTGGGCAGCGGGCTTCAATCCGGAACATCAGGGCCGATTCATAAACATCGTCCTTGATCTGTTGTGTACGGATATTGATCTGAACATTGGTTTCAGGCTGACCCCAACCTGTGATCAGGCTGGCGGGGCTGTTCGGGTTTTCAACGGACAGGTCCTTGATATACTGGGACATGATTTGAATGGATGGGCCCTGCGCCTGGGGTGCCGCATTTGTGTTTTCTGGTGTCTGGTCTTCAGCCATGAGAGATTTCCTATTCGTAATTCAGATTTAAATTTTTTGTGCTTGCCTTTTGAAATAGCATTTCACCCGCCTTGTGGCAAGGGTTCAGCGTTCATCTGTGTCGGTGACATCCTTGTAATCGCCATCGATAACTGGGCCACCGCCGTGCGGGGTGTCATTTTTTGGTCTATCTTGACGCTGTTTAGATCCAGGGCGGCGGGTTGTGTTCTCACGCTCCATCCGGAACATTTGTTCGCTTGAAAAGCCGCTTTGCTGGAAAAAACTAATGGGCAAGGTTTTGGCATAGGCGCGCAGTACTGCACGAAAAGGCGGCAAGAACAGCAAAAAACCGACCGTATCCGTAACAAATCCGGGCGTAAGAAGCAAAAGGCCTGCGGCAAACAGACAAAGACCGTCAAACATCTCGCCCAATGGGGCCTCGCCGCGGTTGGTCTTTTGCTGGGCTTTTTTCAGGGTTTCAAACCCCTGTTTGCGCAGCAGCGTCATGCCGATCACTGCCGTCAAAATGGTCAATAGCAGTGTATTTAAAATGCCGATGGCCCCGCCCGCCTGAATAAAGACGATAACTTCCAAAACAGGGATCATAAGAAAGATCAGGATATAGAACATAGGTTTTTCGCTTTTCCGTCGTGAAACTTTTAAAGAGTCATATTGATATTGCGTGCCATTCAGCTTAGGTTACTATAGGTAGAGACCGAATTTAAAGGGTTATTCATGTCATTGGATATCATTATTTTTGCAATTGTGGCGGCCGTGCTTGTTGCGCGTTTACGTGCCATTCTGGGGGAGCGCCACGGTGAGGAGCGCAAGCGCCCCAATCCGTTCGATCCGAAAAAGGCCGTTCGCGACCAAAAGGCCGACGTTGTCACGCCGCTGCATGATGTGGATGCCAAGGATACGGTAACGGCCCCTATGGTGATTTCTGATGACCTGATCAAAAGCGAAGATCCCGAAGCCGCCAAAGCCGGCCTCAAGGCGATTGCTGCGGCCGATCACAGTTTTGATGTTCGTGAATTTCTGGATGGCGCGCGCGGGGCCTTTGGTATGGTCACCGATGCCTTTGCCGAGGGGGACCGCGAGACATTGAAAATGCTGCTATCAGATGACCTGTACCAGGGTTTTGAACGCGTTTTGAACGAACGCGAATCCCGTGACCTGACAGCAGAATATCAATTGCACCGTATGAAGGATGCCCGCGTTGCCGATGCGCGCCTGGGTGGCGCTATGGCCTATGTGACCGTTGATTTTGATGTGGAGCAGACCTCCATCGTCAAGGACAAGGACGGCAAGGTTATAGAAGGCGACGCTGATAAAATTACCGAGGTTCATGACGTTTGGACCTTTGCACGGGATACGCGGGCGGATGACCCGAACTGGGAACTGGTATCCACACGAATGGGAGACGGATAAAGAGTTATGAAACGATGGATGCGATATATAGTCATGGGTGCGGCGCTGGCAATTAGCGCCGTTGCTGTATCTGACTTTGGACAGATGATGTCGGATATGAAACAGGATACAACCCCGGCTGAGAGTGTTGAGGCGGAACAACCTGCAACAGAGCGCATTCGTCTGGAACGCGTCGAATTTGATAATCTGGGAGAATTTGATTTTGCCCAGACCAACGGGATGGTGACAACCTACGGACGTGTGGAAACGCGCGGATTTATGGATGCGTTTTTGAAGTCCTGTGAATCGATACTCAAAATGGATCCCGAAGCCGCCTACGGCCCCAATCTATTGAAAAGCACAGTCGCCGATTGGCAGGCCCCGTGCCGTGACCTGACTGAAGGGCTGGATGAAAATTGGCTGGGTGGATATTTCAACCTGTATCGCGTCTATGACGGAACAGAGGATGAGGGGCTTTTTACAGGCTATTATGAACCGTTGTTGCGCGGATCATTTGAACAGACGGACACGTACAACGTACCGTTATATGCCGTGCCCAATGACATGATGAAAATTGATCTGGGGCGTTTTTCCGAAGACTATGAGGGCGAAACCGTACGCGCACGGATTGATGAAGAGGGCAATGTCGTTCCCTATTTCAACCGGGCCGATATAGACGGCGGCGCGCTGGATAGTGAAAATGCCGAGGTTTTGATCTGGGTTGACGATGCGGTTGATGCTTTCTTTTTGCAGATTCAGGGATCCGGCGTGGTCAGCCTTGAAGATGGCACGCGCGTACGTATTGGTTATGCCGATCAAAATGGCCGTCCGTATTTTGCCATCGGGCGCGAGTTGATTGAGCGCGGTGTTTTAACGCGCGAAAATGTCTCTCTACAAACGATCCGCGCATGGCTGAATGAAAACCCGCAAGAGGCCTCTGCCGTTATGCAGATGAACCCGTCATACGTGTTTTTTCGGATTTTGGAAGATGTTGATGGTCCGCTGGGTGCGCAAGGTGTCAGCTTGACGCCTGAATACTCTTTGGCTGTGGACCGCACGCTATATGCCTATGGTATGCCTGTGTTGATTGAGGCTGAAGACCCCCTTCGCCCTGCAACGCGCAAATTCCGTCGTTTGATGGTGGCACAGGATACGGGTGGGGCCATTCGTGGCCCTGTGCGCGGTGATGTCTTTTGGGGCGCGGGCGAACGTGCAGAGCGTAAAGCCGGCCAAATGAAAAGCCGCGGGCGCATGTGGGTTTTCCTGCCCAAAACACTGAACGTGCCCAATCGTATGCGCACCGGCGAATAAAGGCGCGGATTCATCGATATTATAAACGTGGGGGGACGACGGGTCCTTGCCATATAGGTACGAAGGGCCGGCCGCTAGTTTTGCGGATAGCGTAGGCTAAGCGAGTTGATGCGCGTCAAAAGGCCGGGACCCATGCTGCCTTGTTCAATAACATCCTGAAGTTCCGACAGGCTGCCGTAAAAGATGGACTGTTGGGTTAAATCCACGGGGTTATAATCCATAATCAGATTCTGCCCGCCCTGTAACGGGAACATCAGATAACCCTGAAAACCGTCTTCTGTTGGGGTTTCCGGCATAGCCGCCTGAACATCAATACGTCGGCGCATGGCATCCACACAGGCCGTGATTTCAAGGCGTTGTTTTTCACAATTTTGTAAACCGCGGATCGCCACCTGATCGGTCGTCACCCGACGTTCGGGCGGGGCCAAATCCTGCAAAGTGATACGGCGCACGACATTTTCCCGCTGTTCCGGCAGGGGGGCTGGAACCGGTGGATTGTTCTGAGCGCGCTGGTAGAGATAACTTCCTAATCCTAAAAGCGCAAAGACACAGATCACAATCACTGTTTTATGCAACGTATCCTGTTTCATTATGCCTGCCCCTGCGGTTTGTCGAAACCTTTAGCCGCCCCGGCGACATCTTCCAAAAACGGCGTGGCGGATTGGGCGCCCCGCTTGCGGCAGGCCATGGATCCGGCAATTGCGGCATATTGAAACGCGGTGGCAAAATCATAATTCTGATCCAGCAGGCCAACCAGATAGCCCAGGAAACAATCCCCTGCGCCTGTGGCATCTTCGACCTTATCAATCGGGAAGGCAGTGGTTTTATAGGTGCGGCCGTGATATACGGCCAGCGCGCCTTTGGACCCGCAGGTTGTAATACAATCAACCCCAAAGGCATCCGACAGGCGCTTGGTTTGCGCCATTGTGTCGCCTTCCGTGTCAAGGTCGAGGGTCTTGAGAAGGATTTCCAGCTCGCTATGGTTGACGAAAACGATGTCTGTTTGTTTTAACAGCGCGGCACTTGCATATTGTGGCGGGCTGGTGTTTAAAATGGTGCGGCATCCGCGTTCACGTGCGCGGGTAAAGATATTTAATGTCTGTTCAATCGGGATCAACAATTGCGCAACGACGCTGTTGCGCGGGCTTAGGGCCTCGTTCGGGATTTGATCGGCAGAGGCATCCAAATTGGCACTGGCACAGGAAATAATGGTCTTATCCTCGCCCGCGCCGGGCAACAGAAACGAACATCCGGTGGCTTTTTCCGACATACCGATGCCGGCGGCCAGTATGCTTTCTTTTTTCAGGTTGCGGGTGGAGCGTCGACCAAATCCGTCATCGCCGATCTGGCCAATAATGGCGGTTTTGGCACCGCTGCGGCTGGCGGCAAAGGCCTGGTTTGCGCCCTTACCCCCAGGATAGCTTTCATAATCGTCAAGGCGGATATGTTCACCTGCATCCGGCAGAACGCCTGCAGGTATATAAATATCAATATTTAAAGTCCCAAAAACTATAATCATAATAAATGTCCCCCAATCTTATTATAACGCGCCCACCTTTTAATATCATTAAAAACTTGCATGGCCCCGTCTGTAGCGGTAAAACTGTGGTCATAATCAAGAAGAATAACAAGGGCCGGTCATGAACAGCTATTACAAAAACTTCTTTGAAAAACGGATTGAAGACCTTCATCAGGAAAAGCGTTATCGCGTTTTTGCCGATTTGGAGCGCCGTGTGGGCGAATATCCGCGTGCAACCTATCGCGATGATCACGTATCCAAGGATGTTGTGATCTGGTGTTCAAACGATTATTTGGGGATGGGTCAACACCCCAAGGTTTTGGATGCCATGTGTGATGCGGTGCGGACGACGGGTGCGGGCGCGGGCGGTACACGCAATATTTCTGGGACCACGCACCACCATGTCCTGCTGGAAGAAGAATTAGCGGATCTTCATAATAAAGAGGCCGCTTTGCTGTTTTCATCCGGCTATATTTCGAACGAAGCCGCGCTCAGCGCTTTGGCCAAGCTTTTGCCTGATTGTGTCGTCTTTTCCGATCAGATGAACCATGCCTCCATGATTGAGGGGATTCGCCACAGCGGGGCTGAGAAATTTATTTTTCGCCACAATGATTTAAATCACCTTGAACAGCAGTTAAAATCGGTTGAATTGTGCCGTCCGAAAATCATCGCTTTTGAATCGGTTTATTCTATGGATGGTGACTTTGCGCCGATTGAGGCGATTTGTGATTTGGCCGATAAATACGGTGCCATGACCTATATTGATGAAGTCCACGCCGTTGGCATGTACGGCCCCCGTGGTGGCGGTTTGGCTGAAAAACTGGGTCTGATGGACCGCATTGATGTGATCGAAGGGACATTGGGCAAGGCTTATGGCGTGATGGGGGGATATGTGGCGGCCAAACGGACCGTTATTGATGTCATCCGTTCCTATGCCTCCAGCTTTATCTTTACAACCTCTCAACCACCGGCTGTGATGGCAGGCGCGCGTGCCAGTATACAACACCTAAAAACATCCGATATTGAGCGCAAGCAACAGCAAGAACGCGCGCAAAAGCTGAAATCAATGCTGCGCGCCGCGGGTATTCCGCAAATTGAATCACCCAGCCACATTGTGCCGATTATGGTGGGCGATCCAAAACGATGCAAGCAGGCAACCGATATGCTGCTCGACCAGCACAATATCTATGTTCAGCCGATCAATTATCCGACAGTCCCACGCGGCACGGAACGTTTGCGCCTGACACCGGGTCCGCTTCATACCGATGAGATGCTAAGCGCACTGGTCAATGCGCTGGTTTCCGTGTGGCAAGAACTGTCGCTGGGCTTTGCTGAAGATGAAAATTTACCGGCAACCGCAGATGTGATTCCGCTGGCTGTTTGATTCTGATGCACGACCCGTCTATACAGCAGGCCGGTGTTTTGGTCCTTGGCAATTTTGATGGTGTCCATCGCGGGCATCAGGCGCTGGTTGAGCTGGCGGGCAAAATTGCGGCCAAAGCCGACGACCGTCCAGTCGGAATCCTAAGTTTTACACCACACCCGCGCCGTTTTTTCGTGCCCGATTCTGCGCCGGATCGTCTGTGTAATGATGTTCAAAAACGTGAATGGCTAAAAGCCGCCGGAGCTGACTTTGTCAGTTTAGAGCCTTTTGACGCCGATATTGCGGCCATGTCACCCGAAACATTTGTTCGCGACTTGCTGGTCAAAACCTATGCACCCCATACCGTCATTGTCGGTTACAACTTTCGATTTGGTCAGGGGCGTGCAGGTTCTGCCGAAACCTTAAAAGAATTGGGCCAGACCTATGGTTTTCAGGTCCATATTGCCGAGGCCGTGACAGCGGATGGGTCGGTCATATCCTCGAGCCGGATCCGCGCGCTGATTTCTGCAGGTGATCTGGACGCGGCGGCAGAGCTGTTGGGCCGTCCCTTCACAATATCGGGGCCTGTCGTACATGGTGACAAGCGCGGCCGTGAAATCGGCTATCCCACGGCCAATCAGACACTGAATGCGTATCTGCGCCCACCCTATGGAATTTATGCCGTACGTGTCCAAACAGCTGATAAACATTGGCATAACGGCGTTGCCAATTTGGGTGTACGTCCGATGTTTGCGGTCGAAACCCCACTTTTGGAAACATTTATTTTTGATTTTGACGGAATGATCTATGATCAACGTCTGGATGTGGCGCTGATCGCCCGTCTGCGGGATGAGAAAAAATTTGCCTCAATAGAGGCGCTTGTAATACAAATGGATAAGGATTCACAAACGGCCCGCCGTTTATTGGAGAAATAATTGATGCGACATGCTTTTGCCCTCAGCTGGTTTTTTATGATTTTGGTCCTGGACCAGATTTCAAAATGGTATGTTTTTGAAATGATGCTGCGCGTCAATGGCGAACGTCGCGGGTTCTTGGAATGGCTGGGCGCGGATATGTCGATCTATACCCTTAATGGGAATATGCCCCTGCTTCAGATGATTGATGTAACATCATTTTTTAACCTGGTGGCAGTCTGGAACACCGGGGTCAGTTTCGGGATGTTGCAGGACAGCCATAGCCTCATGCCGATGATTTTAACTGTTTTTGCGAGCCTCGTCGGAATTGCCATCTTGATCTGGGGTTTACGAAGCCGCCAGCCACTGGAACGGGGTGCTGCCATCCTGATCGCGGCAGGGGCTATCGGCAATGCCTGGGACCGTTTCCGTTTCGGCGCGGTTGCCGACTTTTTTGATTTTTATTGGGGGAATTTCCACTGGCCTGCGTTTAATGTGGCAGATGCCGCTATTGTCGTTGGTGCGGCAATGTTAATCATCTATATCTTTACCGGAAAAACTGATAAGGTTTAAACCATGAAAAAATTACTCTTACCATCGATCTGTTCCGTTGTTCTGTTGCTTGGCGCCTGTTCCGGGGTTAAGGAGGAATTGGGCCTGACACGCAATTCGCCTGATGAATTTACCGTGGTTAAACGCGCCCCTTTGACTCTGCCGCCTGAATATAACCTGCGTCCACCGGGAAGCGGTCCGACGGCCGTGACGAGCGGACGTACGGCGGGAACGGCCCGCACAGCTGTTTTCGGCAGCACGGGGACAACGACCCAGGCTGACAATGCTGACAGCGCATTTTTAGCCAAAGCCGGCGCGGTCGATGCTGATTCCTCGATCCGCAATGTGATTGAACAGGAAAATGGCTATATTACCGTTGAAAACCGATCCACCATTGAAAAGCTTCTTCGCCGTGATGGTGATGCCGAAGCCGCCGTTGTTGTAGACCCTGTTAAAGAAAAACAGCGTCTGGATGCGAATGCGTCCACAGGCGCGCCCGTTAATAGTGGTGATGTTCCCGTGATTGAGAAAAAGCAAAGCACGATTGAGCGCCTTTTCTAAAAGCTACATTGTTATAGAAGAATAAGGATCAGGGCGGGATGTATTATCCCGCTTTTTTCTATCCTGCCGATCTTATCCAGCATATCTGACCATTAACCTGTTCCCAAAGAGTCTACCAGTCCTACTAAAACCAACCCCTTTTAACTTTATGTAAATAAATATTTTGCATAATAGGGGCAGGGAGTGAGAGATATGGGACATCAGATTAGAGACAATAGCGATTATAAATATTTTATCATGCGCGCCGATGGTGAGGTCTTGACCTCCGCCAAAAATCCAAATCAATTGCGTTGGACGTTACAGGCCATGATGGAAGATACGCATGCGGAAGCTGTCCTTTACCACAATCCGTATAAAATACCGTTATCGGTCAGTAAACAGTTTGCAGATAGTGACAGGGTTTATCGCGTGCGCGCACCGCTCAATCAGCATTTCATGGATTTTGACGGAACCCTTGATGCTGTTTGCATGGGCAGCGTTGCGGAATTTCGTCACAGCCTGCCGGGACAGATGCAATCCGTAAGAACTGAACATGTTTACCATGAACGTTATTGGTGAGGGCGAAAGCCAATCTAAACTGAAAAAAATTTGAACACGTACATGCTTGAATTTAGCCGTACGTGTTTTTTGTATGCAATGGGTGGCACCATCACAACGCTTTGTAAAATAAATAAATTATTGAGATTTACATTTCCTGAAGAACAGAAACCTTTGCCGTTGCGTACTTGTCTTCAAAGACCTCTTCCAAGCGTTCAATTGTGACATCACGACCATGACAGGATAGGTCTTTACGCGCCTTGCACAGAACATTGCCAACCCCAGGTTCGTCAAAATCAATATCGACAAGGGATTGGGCATAACATTCGGCGTCATCACCGCTCATTCCCAAGGCCTCGGCCGCCCAAAAGCCGAATTGCTTCACCGCGCGGCTGTGCGCACGGAATTTTAGCGTCTCATCATTATGAAACTGTTTATTTAAATTTTGTTGTTGTTCGTTCATAACATACCCCTCCCAAGAGTACGTGAGTATTCCAGCCTTTAGCATAGCGTATAAAGGTCACCAGAAGGTTAAGAAGAAGGGTATTGCGATTTTTAAATTATTGAAATGTATAGATTATTGAAATGTATAGATTATGCCCTGGGATGTTCGATGTTTTAAGGCATAAACTGTTCTTTGCGAATCCGTTCATCCAGATTCAGATCGGCATCGTAAAGCAGCTTGAGACTGCGTTCGCGGTTCTCAAAGATATGAACCTTTTGAACGCGGCGAATTTCATGAAAATCGGCCACTGCGGCCACCGGGCGGTCATGCGCATCCAAAATCTCAAGCGTAATGTCACAGGTGTGCGGCAACAACGCCCCGCGCCATCTGCGTGGGCGAAAGGCGCTGATCGGTGTCAGTGCCAGGATACCGGAGTTCAGCGGTATGATGGGGCCATGGGCCGAGAAGTTATAGGCCGTCGATCCTGCGGGCGTGGCGACAATAACACCGTCACAGATCAGCTCCTCCATACGGACAGTCTCATCAATTGTGATCTTCAGACGTGCCGCCTGATGCGTTTGGCGCAAGAGAGAGACCTCATTCACGGCATAATATGTCTCTTTGCTGCCATCCAGACATTCCGTTTGCATTTCAAGAGGGTTGAGTTCGTACGTTTGGGCGTCTTCAATACGCTTGATCAGATTATCCTCGTGATATTCGTTCAGCAAAAATCCGACGGAGCCGCGGTTCATGCCAAAAACGGGAATATCGCGCTTCAAAGTTTTATGCAAGGCGTGCAGCAATGACCCGTCACCACCCAATGCGACCAAGACATCCGCCTCATCAATGGGGGTTTCCCCATAGCGATCAGTTAAGGCGTTGTATGCTTTCTGGGCGTGTTTAGTATCGGCCGTGAAATACGCAATTTTCATGACGCTTTTTTCCCGGCATCATGGTTTTTCAGCGCATCGCAAATGTGATCGACCCATTTTTCAACCTTGGATTTATCATCTCCCTCGGCCATCACGCGAATAACGGGCTCGGTCCCTGATGGGCGGATCAATAAACGCCCCTGTTCACGAATTTCTTCTTCCTGTTTTTGGATGATGGATTGAATGTCGGGGTGGTTCAGGATGCTTTTGTCCGAAACACGCACATTTTTCAGGACCTGCGGTACAGAATCAAAAACATGAAAAACGCGGCTGGCCGGCAGTTTTGAAGCCTTTAGTACAGCCAACGCAGCAAGAGCGGCCACCAGACCGTCACCCGTTGTGCCGTGTTCGGCAAGGATAATATGGCCGGATTGTTCGCCGCCAATCACAATTTCATCTGAACGCATCTTCTCAACAACATAGCGGTCACCGACAGCTGTACGCACCATATTGATGCCGCGTCCGGACAAAAACCGCTCAAGGCCCAGGTTGGACATGACAGTTGCGGCCAGCGCCTTGTTATCCAGCTTGTCACAATCCTGAAGATGACAGGTGATCAATGCCATTAATTGATCACCATCAATGATTTGGCCTTTTTCATCACAGAAAATGACGCGGTCTGCATCCCCGTCCAAAGCTATGCCAATGTCAGCACTGTTCGCAACCACAGTTTCAGACAGGGCGTCCGTATGGGTGGCACCGCATTCCTTGTTGATGTTTGTGCCATTCGGTTGAACACCGATGGAAATCACCTCGGCACCCAGTTCGTACAGGATACGGGGAGCCACCTTGTATGCGGCTCCATGGGCGCAATCAATGACGATCTTTAACCCGTCAAGGCGCTTGCCTTTGGGGAAAGTGTTTTTCACAAACTCAATATATCGCCCCGGCGCATCATCAAGACGTGCGGCGCGGCCCAGATCCTTGGGCGCAACATATTTATCGCTGAGGTCGTCTTCAATGCAGGCCTCAATCACCATTTCAATATCGTCTGACAGTTTGTAGCCGTCCGCGGCAAAGAGTTTGATGCCATTGTCTTCATATGGATTGTGGGAGGCAGAAATCATAACGCCCAGATCCGCACGCAAGGATTTCGTTAACATGGCTACAGCCGGGGTGGGCATCGGCCCCACCAGAATAACGTCCAGACCCATGCCCGTAAATCCGGCCACCATTGCGGGTTCAATCATGTAGCCCGAAAGGCGGGTGTCTTTGCCGATGACAACCTTGTGTCTGTGGCTGCCGCGGTTCAGGACAAGGGATGTTGCTTGCGCCAGTTTTAACGCCATGTCAGCTGTCATGGGGAATGTATTTGCGGTTCCGCGAACGCCGTCTGTTCCAAATAATTTACGTACCATAGTTTTTCGTGCCTGCTTGATAATTTGCCCCTTTTACAAATAAATCAAAACCCGGTTGGTTTCAAAGTAATTGTCGAAAGTGCGGGTTTTTGGCAAAAAAGTTCAATCGTGATACGTGTTAAGAGTTTTAAAGCTTGGAAAAGTCGATTTTTTGCGGTTTCCCAAACCAAAATGGCAAATCGCGATGATCTTTCAGGTCATCTCCCGTTTCGGGATGGATCAGAATATCCAGGCCGACGGCATTCAATTGCAACCATGGCAGGACCTTGTCCATCACTGATGGCGTAAATGCGATCATAAACATTGGCAGCGTATGCGGGCCAACCGGTTTTTTATGAAAGCGCCCGACATAGACATTTTTTTCGGCAATGCCGGGGGCAAAATATTTCTTTGCCGCGGCGCGCAGTTGGCCGGCCTGTATTTCGCTGGGGCTCTTGGCCTTAAAATAAACGTGGGCATGATAGCCTGTCAGGCCGTCAACTTTGGGATCGTTGCCTGTTGTGACTTGTGTGCCGGGGGTGGCCGGGTTAACGCTGGTATCAACGGTTGTGCCCCTTGAAACGGCTTTGCGAACGGGGAATGTCGCGCCAAAAGACTGATCCATCTGCATCAAAAAATCGCGTCCATAGCGGCCGTTCTCCAGTGTGTTCATCAAATTTTCTGGCAGGTCATTTTCCAGCTTAGCCAATGTGGCAAGCCCCATTGTCAGCGCACAGATCGTATCCGTATCGGCAGGGTTTTCCCCATTTACGGCCTTTAAAAGAGCTTGGGAGCGTGTCTTGGAACCGCTTAATGCTTGAATCGCACACTTTGCAATGCGCAGGCCGTTATTAGGGGCATCATCCAATCCGTTTTTTTGCGTGTTCCAGTCCGTTCCCAATTGTTGATTAAGAAAACCGTTCAGATCTTTGAGCTCACCGCCATGGCGCAAATGCCATGCAGAAAGAGCGATGGCCAAGGCAGATGTCCGTCCACTGGGGGTATCATGCGTAATTTTTGCCTGTAAGACAGTCAGTTTCTTAACAGTGTTCAGATCTGAAATGTATCCGAAGGGAATGGCGCGCATGCAAGCCCCGCCCGTTACGCCGCGCTTGGCATCAATGGCAGCTTGAAACTGTTTTACATCCATGGCAGAGGACATCACCCCCTCCATATATCGGGAGTAACCGGCGCGCGGATCACGTTTATAGGCGCGAACCCATGCCGTGATGAAGTCTTTTTCCGTCAGATGATCCAGTCTGTCATGATTCAGCCGCAAGAGGTTGGCGTTGGCAAATGACATTTGGGTGTCGTCTGTATAGCACCCTTGAACATAAGCGGCATATGTAGGGTGGGGGCCATATTCAAAATCAAATTCATCAATATCACGCGCGCGTTCGACAAATTCGTATTTCATACCAAAAGCATCACCAATGGCCATCATGGTCAGAAAGCTCATGTCAGCTCCTTTGTCATATTCTGTTAATCTTGAATTTAATTTAGAGGAAACGACTTAATCTGTCAAAGCGAATAGATGCAGAAAGACAGGGGTTTGGGATATAAATATTAAATGGTTTTGCATATAATATTAGAATGAAAACTAAAAACCTGATTTTGAACAATAAGGGAAATGCTCTTTTTCTGATCCTGATTGCGGTCGCGCTGTTTGCGGCCCTTTCCTATGCGGTGACCAATTCCGGACGCGGCGGTGGCGGCACAGATCGCGAACAGGCCGAAATTATGGCCGCACAGATGATGCAATTTATTTCCAGCCTTCAAACAGCCAAGCAACGTTACGAAATTCTGGGAAGTGCCGATCAGCTTTAGCTGACCGCGAATGACGCAAATGATAGCGGTACATGTTATGACGGTGGAACGGCGATAAACCCATGTCGCTCGTGGGGATACCTTAGTTCCGATGTGGGTGTACAGCCCTTATGGGATGACAGGATGTGGGCTGCAAATTATCCAGGCGATTATCAATGGCAGCTTTTGCATGTGGCGGTAGAGCGCGGCGGGCAAAATGTGGGAACGGACCAACCGGATCTGATCCTGACAGGTATTGGGATTTCTGAAGCCGTCTGCGCCGCTCTGAACCGTCAAATTAATGGCGATGCCACGATCGGATCTTTTACCATGCCAACGGGCAATGGGTATGGATACAGCAGTCTGGGCGCCATTCGGGCCTCCGGTCTAGAGGCGCCGGCCGCTGTTCCATCATCCAATATCAAATATGTTCTGTCACAGGAGGGATGCGTGACAGGCAGTGGGTTTTATTATCTTCATTATATTTTAGAGGCCAATTGAGCCAAGATCAGGACAGCCATAAAAAAACGGCCGGGAAAACCCGACCGCTCTTCGTAAATATGCTATCAATTTAATCAGGCATTGCCGAATGTGACACCACCTGTAGGCACGGACCCGGCCGGCCGGTTTTTCGTATCGTCATCCTTTTTCGGTTCGTCACGTTTTAAAACGCCGTCCTTAATAATTTGTTTGATTTCATCACCGGTCAGGGTTTCATATTCCAATAATGCCTTGGCCAATGTGTGCAAATCATCCAGTTTTTCCATCAGGATATTTTTGGCGCGATCATAAGATTCCTCAACAATGCGGCGGATCTCAGAATCAATCTTGTCTGCGGTCTGGTCGGAAATGGCAGTCGCCTGTCCACCCTGTCCCAGATAATTTTCGTGATAATCACCATATTGAAGCGGGCCCATCACGTCGCTCATGCCCCATTCCTTGACCATTTTGGTCGCCATATTGGTGGCAAACTGAATGTCGGAGGAGGCACCGGTTGTCACCTTTTCATATCCGAAGATAAGCTCCTCAGCAATGCGGCCACCCATGGCAACGGACAAATCGGCATGGATACGGTCACGTGACATCGACACACGGTCACCTTCAGGCAAACGCATCACCAGACCCAGTGCACGCCCGCGTGGAATGATGGTCGCCTTGTGAATCGGGTCGGATGCCGGTTCATTCAGGGCGACAATGGCGTGTCCGGCCTCATGGTAGGCGGTCAGCTTCTTTTCATCATCGCTCATCGCCATGGATCGGCGTTCCGCACCCATCATGACCTTGTCTTTGGCATCTTCCAATTCGTCCATACCAACGGTGCGTTTGCCACGGCGCGCGGCCAGCAATGCGGCCTCATTCACCAGGTTGGCAAGGTCCGCACCTGAAAATCCTGGCGTACCACGTGCAATAATGCGCGGTTCAACATCTGCGGACAGTGGGACCTTTTTCATGTGAACCTGCAAAATCATCTCCCGCCCGTTCACATCGGGGTTGGGCACAACGACCTGGCGGTCAAAACGACCGGGGCGCAGCAGCGCTGGGTCCAAAACATCGGGGCGGTTGGTAGCGGCAATCAGGATCACGCCTTCGCTCGCTTCGAAACCATCCATTTCGACCAGCAACTGGTTCAATGTCTGTTCACGTTCGTCATTACCACCGCCGATGCCTGCACCACGGTGACGCCCAACGGCATCAATCTCGTCAATAAAGATCAGGCAGGGGGCGTTCTTCTTGCCCTGTTCAAACATGTCACGGACGCGGGACGCACCCACACCGACAAACATTTCAACAAAGTCAGAACCTGAAATGGTAAAGAAGGGCACACCGGCCTCGCCCGCAATGGCGCGCGCCAGCAGGGTTTTACCTGTACCCGGCGGTCCGACCAGCAAACAGCCCTTTGGAATTTTACCGCCCAAACGCTGAAATTTATGCGGGTCTTTCAAAAACTCGACAATTTCGACCAGTTCGTGTTTGGCTTCGTCAATACCGGCGACATCGTCAAAGGTGATCTTGCCGTTGTGTTCGGTCAAAAGTTTGGCCTTGGACTTGCCAAAACCCATGGCCTTGCCGCTGGAGGAATTCATCTGGCGCATGAAGAAAATCCAGACACCGATCAACAACAGGAACGGAAACCAGGACAGCAAAACGCTGAAGAACGTCGGCTTGCCGGATTCATCCGGGCGGGCCTCAATCACAATCCCTTTGTTTTCAACGCGGCTGACAACATCCGTATTGCGGGGCACCACGGTGGAAAAGGCCGAACCGTCGGCCATTTTGCCGGTAATGCGCTCACCCTCAATTGTAATTTCCTGAACGTTGCCGGTGTCGGCGGCTTCGGTAA
>CAXGXG010000008.1:0-14361 GCA_964013525.1 uncultured Alphaproteobacteria bacterium
ATCACGGCAAAGAAAACCTGACGTGTGCCCAGAACGGCGGCGGCCATTTTTTCCTGCCCCTCGGCGCGCAGGCGTTGGATGTTTTCCAAAACGACAATCGCATCATCAACAATCAGACCGGTGGCCAGAACCAACGCCAACAGGGTCAAAAGGTTGACCGAAAACCCAAAGGCCCAAATAGCGGCCAATGTCCCGACAAGGGCAACAGGCATTGTCACCGCCGGGATCAGGGTGGCGCGCCATTGCCCCAGAAAAACGGCAATGACAACCAAAACGATCAGAACGGCAAAAATCAGGGTAATCAAAACCTCGGACAATGCACCGCGGATGTATTCGGCATCATCGGTTGTCGTGACAATCGTGTAGTCCTGTGTACGGGCATTGATACGTTCCAGACGTTCCTGAACCGCATTGGAAATATCGATGGTATTGGATCCGGCCTGACGGACAATCCCCATACCAATCACCATGCGCCCATCCAGCATGGTATAGGATTCAACCTCCTCAGCCGTGAAATAGACATTGGCAACATCACCGATACGGATGTCATCACGAATGCGTAGCCGTTCAATTTCAGCAGGGTCCAGAACGGTGGCAAAGGCACGGACAATCAATTCCTGACCTTCGGATTTGTAACTGCCGGCGGGGACGTCAAAACGCACCTCTTGCAGGGTGTCGATAATTTCAGAGACTGCAATGCGGTAGGCTGACATGCGGGCGGGCTGGACCTCAACCTGCAGGATACGGGGCTGGGCACCATCAATCTGGACATCCGCAACACCATCAATTGATAGCAATTCAGGGGCCACATCCTTTTCAATGCGTTCATTCAGGTCCTGTTTGGACAGGGTGTCACTGTAGGCGGACAACTGAATAATTGCCTGGGCATCATCATCGGCTTTGACGACCTGAAGCTGTTCAACATTTTCGGGCAGTTGACGTTGAACGCGGCTGACCGCCTCGCGGACGTCGCTTGCAGCCGTATTCAAATCGGCACCGGGGTTAAATTCAATACGCATACGCATATTGTTTTCTTCGCTCGAAGATTCGATGCTGTTCACACCTGATACGCGGGCCACGGCCCCCTCAACAATACTGGTGACTTCGGCATCCATGGTTTGGGGCGATGCACCGGGATAATTGGCCCGGACACTGACTATCGGACGGTCAACGTCGGGCAGTTCGCGGACATCCACACCCAAAAATGCGGCCAGACCCATCAACATGATCAACAGGTTGATCACCGCGATTAAAATCGGGCGACGTACGCCAAGGGCGGTTAAACCTGTGGGGGCGGACTTCATAAAACCTCTATTCCAAAACCTCGACAGCCTGATCCGGGCGCAGGCGCTGAACCCCCTCGATCACAACCGTATCGTTCATTTGAACCGCACCCTCAACCAGAACATTTCCATCACGGCGCGCGACAATCGTGGCTGGAGCCTTAACCGCAATCCCATCCTTGACCAGCCAGACATAGGACCCTTCACGTTCCCACTGAACGGCGATTTCAGGCACGGTGGGATAAGATTGTCCGGGGATCGTCCAGACAATGTCAAATGACATCCCCGGGCGCAGCAAATCCTGTTCATTATCAATATGGGCACGCACGGTCATGGTGCGGCGTTCGGGATCGATGCGGCTTTCTTGTGCGGCGATCACACCGGTAAATTCCTGATTGGGATAGGCAGGCGTTGTGGCGACAATATTCAAGGCATCCCCGCTGGAGATATTGATAACGCCGGCCAAGGCTTCGGGAATTTCAAAATCCACATAAATCAGGCTGCGGTTGTCCAGACTGGTGATCATGGTATCGGGCCCGATGCGCTCACCGATATCAACATTGGGAATACCGACAATCCCGTCAAACGGGGCGCGGATTTGGCGTTCGGCCACGGCCAGGCGCGCCTGTTTCAGGGCGACTTCGGCGGCCTTGAAGTCGGCACGGGCGGAATCCACCTCGCTCTCGGGCACGGCGCCTTCCAATACGGCATTTTCATATCGGCCTAATAATCCGCGGGCATCTTCGATTTGAACCTGCGCAAGATCGACGGCCAGACGTTCTTCTTCATCCTCCAAACGGATCAGGATCTGACCTTTTTCGACACGGTCTTGCGCATTGAACAGGATTTCTGTGACCTCATCCGTGACGGCGGGATAGATTTGCACGGACAGACGGGCGCGGCCCGTGCCGACAGCTTCGAATATACGGTTGTTTTCAGTGGTCAGAACGGATTGGGTAATCACTTTGACCGGGGCGGATTGGCGTTCGCGCGGGTTGTTTGATGAATCTTCATTGGCGCTGGAAAAATAATGCCAAAGGGCAACACCTGCGGCCAGCCCTGCAACCAAAATCAGAAATTTTTTCATGACAGCCCCGCCGTTTTTCGCTTTGTGCCACTAACTTAACAAATCTGGCACGCTTGTCACATTATTAATGTGAATGGCATGGTGTTTCTCGATCAAGCTTTGACAGCTTGTCTTACGCACCTGTTTATAAAAAACCCCCGCACTTTATTTTTTGGCGGGGGCTTTTTTCTAATCCATTCGGATGTGATGGCTTACCACTGGCGTTTTGGGCCGGTGTCAACGTGCACAAATTTGTTTTTCGGATAATATCCGACACCGCCGCTTTCCAGATCCAGCGCTTCTTCTTTCAACTCGCTCACAGGAACGCCCGGTATGGTCACATCTGCCGCACGGCCCAGAACATGCTGGCTTTTCTTGGCGGTTTTAATGCCCTGTGCGCGTAGGGCGTCATTGGTTTTTTTACTCCGCAGGCCTGACAATAAATGAATAGGCGTTTGTTCGGCATCCACATTGTCATGCAGTTCATGCATCAGGGTATAGAGTTCGGGGTCAATCTGCTGCACCTCATTCTGGCGCCAGTCGCGCATGAAGCGGTTTAACTGATCCAGACCTTCCTGTTGGTATTCCCCTTCAGCCCAGAAAACGGTCTTTAACTCTTCTTGTGTATTAACGTTATAAAGGTCGAGCGCCTTGTAATCGATATCGGCGCGCGTTTCATCGTCTTCTAAAACGTCATCCAAAACCAACGGGGATAAATTGCGGTCAACAATCGCCTCGTCAGAAATATCTTCGTTATAAAAAACTGTCCGTTCTGATGGGGTCATATTTTCAGAAATGCGTTTCTTGTTCAAAATTTCATTTCTGGCAACAGACGGCCTGTCTGAATCAATGTTGATGGCAGGGCTGCCCGATTGTGCGGTTGTTAATGCCTGCTGGCTTGTTTGAGGTGCGTCCTTGTCCAGGAAAAATAATAGGGTTGCGGCGCCGAGTATGAATGCAAGTGCTGTGCGTTTAAAAATGGTTCAGTCTCCAGTATTTTTTGTGCAGTTGTTATGGTCCAAACGATTGGATGGCAAATATGTTCAGAATTGGTTCGGGGCGGCCTTGGCGAAAGGCGTTTTGTGGAACGTATTCATGCTTTGAGCGGTTTGCATTTTGAAACCAAAAATAAAAGAAAAAGAGAAAATGCCCGCTCAAACCTGCACTTTAAAGACCGCCAGCCCTATTCAAACCGCTACGCACCTTGGCTTTGCCCTTTTGGGCGCGCTGATTTTGACGGCCTGCTCTGATCCGGCTGCACAATCAGCGGAAAAGTATGGTGTCGGTGAATATGTCGAAGGGGACATGGCGGCCACACCCAGCTACACCAGCGATTATACCGGGTTGAATTTGGATAAGTGCTATGTACAGTCGCAAAGCGATGAGGGTGCGACCACACTTTATAAATGTATGGGGTATCAGGACATGGCTGTTTTTGTTGAACATGTCGATGGTCGTTTTAATGTGGATCTGGGCGCGCTGGATGATGATTTTGTCAATCGTACCCCGTTCAATACATTGGGTGATCAAATTGAATGGCGTTTAAAAGATGGCCAACCCATCGCCGGTATTGTCCGCTATGATTTTGACACAGGAACCGATATTGCGCGCACGTCGGAGCTTGCAATTATCAGTGTCGGTGGTGATGATCGAAAAAGCTGCTACATCGGGTGGGTGCCGGCAGGTCCCGACCAAAATGCCCGCGCGCGCCAACTGGCCGATCGCGAAGGTGCAAATTTCCGCTGTTAATCCGCAATAACGGATCTTTTTAAAATCTTTAATCGGGGGCACTGTCTTTGTTCCGGCGGCAACGTTCGGAACAATAAACAACATTGTCCCAATCCCGCTCCCACTTTTTGCGCCATTGAAACGGGCGCTGGCAGACGGGACAGGTTTTCTCAGGCAAATGCGGTTTTTTATGCATTAATCTGCCGCACGTTTTTCGGCGTTTTCTGACTGATCCACAAAAATCAGTTCATCTGTATCAAATCCCAAGTCCTGCGCCCGTGACAGAAAACGTGCCTTTAAATCGGCATCAATGGTCGGCGTGCGTGACAGCAACCACAAATAATCCCGGTCGGGTCCACTGACGAAGGAGTGTTTGTAATTGTCCTGATCCAGATCAAAAATCACATAAGACCCATAAAACGGACCAAAGAAAGACACCTTCAAATGGCCGATGTTCGGCCCCTCAACAAATTTCGCGGTCCCTTCGGCGGTGTCCCATTCGCCATCTTCTTCGGAATAACCGCGGTTGATGACTTTGATTGTGCCATCATCATTGCGGCTGTATTCGGCTGTAACTTGTGACAAGCCGTCTTCAAAACTGTGGTCAAGGCGGGCGATTTCATACCATGTTCCTAAATAGCGTTCGGCATCAAAATTTTGAACCGGTTGTATCCCGTCGGGTGTGCTTGTGCAGGCTGAAATGCCAAGAGTCAACCCAACGGCCAAGGCCAGCGTTTTGATGCGGTTCGTCATAGTTGTTTTCATGTTTTGCATGTCCTGTATCTTCAATCTATCAATCATCATGCAGACGTTT
This sequence comes from uncultured Alphaproteobacteria bacterium, assembly GCA_964013525.1. Lineage (GTDB taxonomy): Bacteria > Pseudomonadota > Alphaproteobacteria > Micavibrionales > CSBR16-224 > CATLPD01. The sequence continues at coordinate 4,892 of CAXGXG010000008.1, forward strand.
CAGAAAATAAAGAGGTTCCGTACGGGGGTAGGAACAATGTCATCTGATAAGCGTTGATTGTATATGATGAAAAAAAATATATTGAAAACCTTGCCCCTCGCCCTTCTTTTGTCGGTTTCTGCATGTGATGATGCGGAACAAACAAGACAGGAGGATTTGGATCCACCTGTTCGCACAGTTGAAAGTGATCAAGCGGCCACAGATGCTGTTGATATGACAGCGGTTGAGGCTGAAGAAACCCCAGAAGACCAAGCGCCGTCCGGTTCAACCCAACCGGTTCAAAATAACCCTAACGAAACCATCGGCTCTGACGACATTTCCTATTTGCCGCCAGGTGTGATCGCTTATCTGCCACCGATGCCGGGTGAACCCGGTGCGCTGCCGGACGACCGTGAGCCGTTGAATGAAAGCGACCGCGATTGGAACGGCGCCTATGGGGCCGGGCAGACGATGCAAAATTATGGTCTGGCTTTGGAAGAAGGCCGCTATGATGATGCCTATCAAATGTGGGCGGATGACGGTATGGCATCCGGAATGACAGCTGATTTGTATGAAACGTCTCTGTTGCGCTATGACGGGGTTCAGGTTTTAACGGGACGTCCTGATTTACAGACGGATGGTTCTGTTGAGGTGCCGGTTCAGATGTATGGATGGATTCGAAGGCAGGAACGCCCCTTTAACAGCTATGGTTTGTTTACGCTGGAAAAGCGCGCGGATGGATCCAACCCCTGGAAGATTACCGAACAAACCTTGCAACCCATGGGTGACATCGCAATCAAAGTTAATCAGATCCCCTATCGTTTTCAGGGCACATGGGCCAATCCGGGTGGATGCGGCACCGATGATCCGAACACGATCCGCATTACATCTGAAACGGTCGATTTTATCAAAGATATGGAAGAGGTTGAAAACCTCGTCATTCTTGACGATACGCTCAGCTATGATATCACTTTTATGACGGAAGGTAGCGGGGCCTCCCCGGTTTCACAAAGCCAAACCCTCTCCAACGATGACGCCAGCCTGATGTCGGATCAGAATATCAAGCGCATTCGTTGTGAATAACAAGATACCCCTATAAACATAAAGAAAACGGCCGACGGGTTATACCTTCGGCCGTTTTTTGTTTTAATCAATAGTGGTTTAAACCTCGGCCAAAATCAGCGCGACAGAGATATAGATACCCGCACGCAGCGCACCGGCCGCGATATTGCGTTGTTTCAAAATTTCATAATCGGCATCGTGACCCAGCAGAATAATCTTTTCCGCCAAAAAGGACAGGATGGCCAAAACCGCAATCACCGCGATTGAAACCATCGCCCATGGCAGGATCAGGGCTGAAAATTCATAAACCTCGTAAACGACGATGTTGGCGGCAATGGTAAAGGCAAAGGCATTGGCAATTTTCTGCCCGGCAAAGGCCAGGCCCAGTGCGGTATTTCCGCGGTGCAGTTCATCCTGCAGGATGTGGTCGCGGTTGCGCATATCAAACAGGCGGCGTTTGATCAGTGTAATCACAGTTAAAATCACCTGTGAAATGGCATAAGCGGCAATCAGGTACACCACACTTTTAAAGGATGTATCGGTAATCCATGTCATAACAGATTTAATGATGATGGCTGCGGCCAGTACGTTTCCGGTATCGGCAACGGCGGCGGCAATATTGCCGCGGTTGATTTCCTTGCGCAGATTGATGTTGGGCAGGGTAATTTTATCAAAAATCAGGCGCGCAATAATAAACAGAATGACGGAGACGACGCCAAAAACAGCTGTGCGGATTGCGGACTGGACGATATTGCCCTCAATCCCTCCATAGACAAGGCCGCTTAAAACGATACTGACCGCCAAAACGACACCGGTCAGGCAAATCCCGAATGCGGGGTTGTCTTTTTTAAACAGGTGTTCTTCGGTATCAATGCGGGCCACAGCCCCCATAAAAAAACGGATTGTGGCAAAAATCGTGACCGTAATAGCCAGATTCAAAAGCAAAATATCGTTGTAACTGGAATCCCAGTAAATGACGTCCATGGTGTCCTCCCGTATTGGCGCGTGGCTTATATCCTAGGGCAGATCAGGATCGTGATCAAAAGAAACTTGTGCCCGCGCCTGTTTTTCATCCCGTCACCATCAACAGACGAGCCGCAGAAAAGTTTCGGGGCGGCGTGCGGTTGTTTGATCCGTTTTACGCGCGGGGTTAGTAAACACCCAGCGATTTATACAGGGCAATCAGGCTTTCCGCCTTGTCTGCTGCGGCACCCGTCAGGGCCAAATCGGCACTGTTTAACTGACGCTGAACATCCAAAACATCAATCAGCGCACTTTCCCCTTCGCGATATAGTAGATCGGTAATATCGGCACTTTCACGGGCATTTGTATATGCCGCATACAACAGGGCTTCACGCTCGGAATGTTTGGCGTAATTGACCAATGCGGACTCAACATCTGCCACAGCCTGCAAAACGGTTTTGCGATGTTGTTCAAAGGCCTGAACCTCGCGCGCGCGGGCGGCATCAATGCGCCCTTCGACACGGCCGAAATCAATCAGATTGACGGCGGCATTGATCGCAACGCTCCACACGTTTGAGCTGCTGACAAAGGCCCCGTCGCTGATCCCGTAAAAGGCTGACAGTGACAATTGCGGGAACAGTCCGGCAATTTCTGCGCGGCTGAGCGATGTTGCCTGTTCCAACGCCAGCGCGGATGCCTGAACATCCGGCCTGTTGGCAATCACATCGGCCGGCACCATCAACAACGGTACGGCATCTGCGGAAATTTCGTAACGGGCATCCTCGTAGGTGTCCAAAATCACGTCTTCGGGCATCTGGCCTGTCAAAACTGCCAGACGCAAACGGGCATTTTCCGCCAGACGTTCGGCTTCTGGAATTTGGGCGCGTGTTGTGTTCAACAGGTTTTCCGCACGGCTGACATCCAAACGCGGGGCCTCGCCCAAATCATACAGCTGGGTGATCAAATCCACAGTGCGCTGTTGGGATTGAACATTGCGGTTTGAAATCAAAAGGCGTTTGAGCGCACGTTTATGTTCGATGAATGTCCGTGTCACTTCGGCCGCCAAGGACAGGGAGACATCCTGATATTCGGCCTGACGTTGAAACAGATTGAACAGGGACGCGCGGGCATTGTTGCGGTTCCGGCCAAACAGATCCAGTTCGTAACTGGCATCAAATCCGGCATCATAAAAATTGTCTATGCTGTCCGCCCCGCCAAATCCGGTATCCTGACGGCCATAGGTGGCGCTTGCATCCAGACTTGGAAACAAAAACGAACGGGACGTGCGTTCAAGGCCGCGGGCTTCTAAAATACGGGCGGCGGCAATATTGCGGTCCGGGCTGTCGGCAAGGGCCGTTTCAACCAGATCGTTCAGGCGCGGTTCATCAAAACGTGTCCACCATTTATTTAAGACTGCAGGCTCAACATATTCGACGGATTCTGTCGAAGGCTGTTGCCACGCCGTCGGCAGGGCCAGTTTTTCAAAGTCGAGGTTGGCCGTTTCACACCCTGTCAAAAGGGCGCAGATTGCCGGCACAATCAGAAGTTTGCGGATCATCATGCGGCTCCTTGTTTGGGATCTTCATCATAGGATTTCACCCCTTTGATACGGTCGGCCAAATGGCGGAAAATGACATAGAATACCGGGGTAAAGACCAATCCAAAGAAGGTCACACCCAGCATCCCTGAAAAGACCGCAACGCCGATGGCCTGGCGCATTTCTGCACCGGCTCCCGTGCTGATCATCAATGGGACAACCCCCATGATAAAGGCAAATGACGTCATCAGGATCGGGCGCAGACGCATACGTGATGCCTCAACCGCGGCATCAATAATGCCTTTGCCCTGATGTTCCAGATCGCGGGCAAATTCAACAATCAAAATGGCGTTCTTACACGCCAGCCCAGCCAGGACAAACAGGCTGATCTGGGTAAAGATATTGGTGTCACCACCGTAAATCAAAATGCCGATCACAGCGGACAGGATGCTCATCGGTACGATCAGGATCACCGCCAGCGGCAACGCCAAACTTTCGTACTGGGCGGCCAATACCAAAAAGACGAAAAAGATACACAAAGGGAAAATAAAGATTGCCTTGTTTCCGGCCAAAATTTGTTGGTAGGTCAATTCCGTCCATTCAAATCCGAAACCCTCAGGTAGGGTGTCTTCCAAAATTTGCGTGATGGCGGCCTGTGCCTCGCCGGATGAATACCCTTCCGCCGCGGCGCCGTTAATATCTGCGGCGCGATAGGCGTTGTAACGCAGCGATGTTTGCGGGCCGTAAAATTCCTCAACATTTAACACACTGCCCAATGGCACCATGTCGCCATTTGTGTTTTTGGCTTTCAGGCGCAGAATATCTTCAGGGTTGGATCGGAAATCCTTTTCCGCCTGTGCAATCACCTGATAGGTGCGGCCAAACTGGTTAAAGTCATTCACATAGGCCGACCCCAAATAGATCTGCATCGTGCGGAAAACATCTGCAACCGACAATCCCAACTGTTGGGCCTTGGTCCGGTCCAAATCAACATAGAGCTGCGGGACATTGATGTCATATCCTGTGAAAATTCCTGTCAGGGCCGGATTTTGATAGGCTTCGTTCAATACGGATTTGACCACATCATCAAGCGCCTTGGCCCCGCGGTCGGCACGGTCCTGGATTTGCAATTTAAATCCACCTGTTGTGCCCAAACCCTGAACCGGCGGCGGCGGGAAGATGGCGATAAAGGCCTCTTCAATGCCCATAAACTTTTGCTGAAGGCGATCCGCAATGGCGGCCGCGCTCAAATCTTCGGTTGTGCGTTTGTCAAAATCATCCAGCGGCACAAAAACAATGGCGGCACTGGCGGAATTGACAAAGCCGTTGATAGAAAGGCCAGGGAATTGGACAGCGTTACCGACCCCTTCTTCTGCGGCAATAATTTCGCCCATTTCTTTGACGACCTCTTCAGTCCGGTCCAGGGTTGCACCCGCCGGCAATTGGGCAAAGCTGATTAGATATTGTTTATCCTGTGCAGGCACGAAACCGGTCGGTAATGTGCGATAGGCAAAGGCCGTCACAACCACCAGCACCGTAAACAACACCATCATCGCCACACGGTGATGGGTGACAAATTCGACCAGGCGGTGGTAAAAACGCGTGGCCCGTTCAAAGGCTGAATTAAACCAATTGAAAAACCGACCGAAAATTTTATTAATTCCGCGCGTCAGGCGATCCGGGTTGTCGTGTTTATCGCGCAGCAGCAATGCCGACATGGCCGGGCTGAGCGTCAGGGAGTTTAAGGTTGAGATAAAAGTCGCAATGACAATTGTCAGGGCAAACTGTTCATAGAACATGCCTGTCAAACCACCCAAAAAGGCAATGGGGACAAAGACACCTGCAATGACCAGGGATGTGGCCACAATCGGTCCGGTGACTTCTTTCATCGCCTGTACGGTGGCATCGCGCGGGTTTTTGCCTTCCTCAATGTTGCGCTCCACGTTTTCAACGACCACAATCGCATCATCCACCACAATCCCGACAGACAGGATCAGGCCGAACAGCGACAAAACGTTGATAGAGAAATCAAGCGCCAGCATCACGGCAAATGTTCCGATGATGGAGACCGGAACCGCCAATAGCGGAATGATTAATGCGCGCCAGGTTTGCAAAAAGACGATCACCACCAAAACCACCAGTACAATCGCTTCCAACAAGGTATGGATCACGGAATCAATCGAATGTTTTACAAAAACCGTCGGGTCATAAACGATGGTGTAATCCATGCCCTCGGGGAAATCTTTCTTCAACTCGGCCATGCGTGCGCGTACAGATTCGGACAGGGCCAGTGCATTTGCATCCGGCGCGGAAAAGATCGGAATGGCAACCGCAGGTTCGTTGTTCAGACGTGAGCGTAAGGAATAGGTCTGGGCATCCAGCTCCATATTCGCAACATCGCGCAGGCGCGTAATCACACCGTTTTCGCTCTTGATTACAATCTCGCCGAATTCTTCCGGAGAGCTGAGGCGCCCTTGCGCGTTGACCGGCAATTGCAAAACGGTGGAATCATCATATGGAGGGCCGCCAATGGTACCGGCTGCAATTTGAATGTTCTGGCTGCGAATGGCATCTACAACTTCACCGGCACTTAAACCCCGTGCGGCAACCTGATCAGGGTTCAGCCAGATGCGCATGGCATAATCGCCCGACCCGAACAGGGCGACGCGCCCGACCCCTTCGATCTTTGCCAATTGGTCCTTGATCCGCAGGGTACCGTAATTGCGCAGATACAAAACATCATATTTTTCATTGGGCGATGTCAGGTGAACGACCATCGTCAAATCGGGGGAGCTTTTTTGTACGCGTACACCCAATTGACGGGTCACTTCGGGCAGGCGGGGCAGGGCCTGTGACACGCGGTTTTGTACCAGCTGTTGGGCCAGATCCACATCTGTTCCGACTTCAAAAGTGACGGTCAGCTGCATGGTGCCGTCGGTTGTGGAGAGCGAACTCATATACAGCATGTTTTCCACGCCGTTGATCTCTTCTTCCAGCGGGGCTGCGACCGTTTCAGAAATGGTGGTCGGGTTCGCGCCCGGGAAACTGGCAGAAATCTGCACAGATGGTGGCACGACCTCGGGATATTCCGAAATCGGCAGCTGGAACATGGCAATCAGCCCCAACAGCAAGATAATAAAGGAAACGACACCGGCCAGAATTGGACGGTCAATATAACGGCTAAGTGCACTCATAGAAAATTATTCCTCAATCGGGGCCACAGGTGTGGCATCATCTGTAGACGGGGGGATGGCATTCATATCATCGGGCAATTCAGTGGCAGGTTCGGGCTGTTTTTCCTGAACGGGGGCGCCGGGGCGCAATTTGACAATGCCTGATGTGATCAAACGGTCACCGGCATTCAGCCCTTCGCTCACAACGCGACGGTCATCAATCGTGGCGCCCAATGTTACGGGGCGGTATTCAACGGCCTGTTCATCATTCATGACATAGACAAATTTGCGGTCCTGATCGGTGCCGATGGCGGTTTGTGGGACAATAATCATCATATCGTCGCTGGACATCCCCACCTCAACATCCGCGGTCATGCCTGGCAGTAAAACGCCGTCCGTGTTCTCAAACAGGGCGCGCGCACGTACAGTCCCGCTGTTCAGGCTGATCTGGTTGTCAAAACTGTGGATGCTGCCCATATAGGTTTTTGAAGTGCCGGCCACGTTCAACCGTACAGGTGTCGATGTTGCCGGGCGGTCAAGTGACTTGAGCCGGATAAAGCTTTGCTCGTCTATATTAAAATCAACGTAAACGGGGCTTTGCTGAATGATTTCCGTCAAAACAGGTGCATTGGTTCCGGATTCGACACGGTTGCCGATGGTCAGCTCGGCACGGCTGATGACACCGGAAATCGGCGCTTTGATATAGGCATATTCCAAATTGATCTTGGCGCTGTCGCGCAGAGCGCGTGAGGCTTTGACGGCTGCGGCCGCGCGGCTGCGGTTGCGCAGGCGTTCTTCATAAAGTCCTTGGGAAATGGCATCGCTGTCGCGCAATGTACGGGCGCGCTGATATTCGGTTTCGGCCAATGCGGCCTCGCTCTGGGCAATTTGCAGGGCGGCTTCCGCCTCGGCCAATGCGGCGTTCAAAGGCGCGGGATCAACAACGATCAGGATATCGCCTTTTGAAACATTCTCGCCGTCTTGGAATCGGATCTCGGTAATGCGGCCGCTAACTTCGGGTTTGATAACGGCATGTTCAACGGGTTCGATCCGGCCTGTAAACCCGTCCCAGACAACGGCATCTTCGGGCGTAATGACCTGAACATCAACGGGCATCGCCGGCATACCGGTGGTCGCCGCTGTCGCGCTTTCCGTTGCGCTGTCGGAGGAGGATAAGAAAACAAAAAGAAGGGCCGCAACGGCGACCAAGATGACGATAAATGATTTTTTAGACATGCTGACCTGAAAGTTTAAAAAGAATTCACTGTTGGTAATTTGACCGATCAGTCAAATTTTGTCAAATCATTCTTTTTCAACGCCGATAATGCGACGCAATGCAGGTTTAAACCCGGTGCGCATAAAGGTCAGGTCATTCATCATCCGCGCGGTTGCCATGGTGCCCATCATAAATACATAAATTTCGTCCGCGCGTCGGTCAATGTCCGTATCCGAATCGATCTGACCTTCCGTCTTCATATCCTTTAAGGCGGCTTTGTAATAAGTCAGGCTTTCACGGCCAATATCCTGGATGTTGATGTTAGGGGCCTCGGCCGCGGACAAGTCCTGGCGGAATCCACCCGTCGGACATCCCATGACAAAACCGTTTTCCTTTAACATCTGTTCTTGCATTTCGATTTTATGGTCGGCCATCTTCATAAACCGTTCCAAAGGCGGGTTAAGGGGCGAGAAAATATCATTATACAATTCACGAAAATGCGCGCGGCATTCGATCAGGGCGGCGTCTGCCAAATCTTTTTTGGAGGGGAAATAATGATAAAAGCTGCCCTTTAAAACGCCTGCGGATTTACAGATATCTTCGACACTTACGGTGCCGTAGCTATCCTTCCATATCAGATTCAGGGCTGTTTCGATCAGCTTTTCTTTTGTTTTTTTCTTCGCCATCTTGGGACGGAATATACACCATTATTGACCGAACAGTCAATAAATCAAAATCAAGCATCATTTGCGGCTAAGCTTGGAAGGCCAGATCGCGGATATGAACCCAGGGCCCCATATCATAATACCAAAGGCTTAAGCCCGTGATCTGAAAGTCGAACGGCTCAAACACTTCACTCTGTTCGTGATACACAGCCTTGGCCGTATCGGCATCCACTTTATTCTGAAATGTAATATGAGGTTTAAACTTTTGGCGATCCTGCGGGGACAGGTCATCGCCCCATTTCTCCACCAGTTGTTGACGGATCGTTACCAATTGCGGGCAATCAATGATATATGCGGATCCAAAGCCCATAAACATGATATCGCTGGCCTTTGCCTGTAATGGCGGGGTGGCATCAATGGCGGTCTGTATATCTTGTGAAATTTTGTCTAAATTATCAGGCGGCAGGGCATGAAACATTGTCAAGTGCGCATCCAGATAATTGCGGTCCGGCGGAAAAAACGCCGTTCGTTTTGCATCGAAAAAAGCTTGCGCCTGATCATCGAGGCGTGCTGTCAATATAATGGGGCGGGTTTCATTCATGTTTTTCAAGCCTCATCTTAAAATGAAATAGACATTCAGATTTACACAATTTTTTACATTGAACAATTGTTTGCCGTTCAGACATATGAGGGAAGTGCGAGAATTTGACATAATTCCAATAAAGGGTTAGAATAAGTTGAATTTAGATTTATACATATTCGATTCTGGGGAGAGAGATATGAAATTGTTCGATAAAATTCGCGAAGCATGGAAAACAGCTATGCAGTCACGAGAGGAAATCTTGGGTGTGGAAAAAGGTTTTCCACTGGATGTC
>CAXGXG010000009.1:0-14354 GCA_964013525.1 uncultured Alphaproteobacteria bacterium
TTTTCATCAGAAGGCCTGCCCGATACTTGCATACAATTGAAATGCAGAACTGGCCTGATCCGATTTATTGACCGGGACAGCTACATCAAAACGTAACGGACCAAAACCGGTATAGTAACGGAAACCGACGCCCGCGCCGACATATAGCCCCTCGTCAAAATCAGGGTAGGAGGATTCGTATGCACCACCCGCATCGACAAAAACAACGGCCCCCATGTTCTCTTTGAATCTGTAACGCAGCTCTGTCGAGGTTTCAATTAAAGAACGGCCCCCAGATGGGTCCCCGTTTTCAAAGGGGCTGGCCTCTTGAAATCCGAAACCGCGGATAGATCCGCTACCACCGGCATAAAAACGTTTGGTCGCGGGCACGTCGTCAACAGCGGCCCCTGTGATAGAACCCAAACGGCCGCGCAATGCCAAAATCAGGTCTCTATCCTCATCAAAGGCAAAATAGGTGTTCGCCGCAATCGAACTTTTGAAAAATGGAGAGGATTCACCCAAGACATCGAAAAATGGTTCCGCACGTGCGCGCAATAAGAAACCGCGCGTCGGGTTCAACGGATCATCACGATTATCAAAAGTGAACTGTCCGTAGACTGAATACAGGCCGAAATCATTTTCCTCGCCACTGTTTTTATCTTCAATGCGTGACAGCTCAAACGTTGTCCCGAATGTGCCTTTGACATACTCGTCAAAACGCACATCAACAGATGCACCGACATTCAGGCTTTTGGTATCAAAGGCATCCGTATCCTCGTGTGCCAGGCGGGTATATAGGTTGAGCGCCAGATCTTCATCATTAAAGAAGTAGGGTTTGGCGTAATCCGCACTCAGGCTTTGCTCCAAGAAATTGGTCCGCATTGAGGCTTCCAAAACCTCACCTTCGCCTCGAAAGTTCCGGTGTATCCAAGAAGCCACCAGACCGGGCCCTTCATCCGTGTAATAGCTGACACCAAGGCGTACACTGCGCGGAGCGCGTTCCGTGAGGTTAAAGACCACATCAACGCGGCCATTTGCATCCGGTGAATCGGGCAAGTCTTCGCGGACAATAGCCAGCAGGCCCGTTTCCAACAGGGCCTCCTTGGTTTCTTCAATTTCGCTTTGGTGCCAGCAGGTTTCCGGCTCAAACGTCACAAAACGGTTCAAATGACGGCGCGAAATATTTGGGGCGCCTTCGAACGTGACCGTACCAAAGGTCGCTTTGGGGCCTGCGTCTGCCACAAATGTAATGGCGCCTGTATTTGTTTTCTCGTTCAAAACAACCTTGTGACTAACATCAAGGTCGTAATAGCAGCCATCGGCCTGCAAATCCTCGGCAAAGTTGCGTTGCGTTTCAAGTACTGAAATCGCATCCAATGGTTCACCCACTTCCAATGTCCGGATTTCATGTCCCGTCACACCTGCAATCGCAATGCTGCCCACGGTATAGCGGGGGCCTGTTTGAATGCGCGCTTCGGGGGGAAGGTTATCACCTTCAATAATCTCGACTTTGGGCTCGTAATAGCCTTTGGCTTCAAGGGCGCGAATAACATCGCGTTTTAAACTTTGGCTTTCGCGCTGCTCCTCAGCCTCGTCATAACGTTTGACGATCACATCGTCCAGCCATTCACCCAACTCACTGTCGTCATCAACACCACGGATAACGACCGATTTCGGATCCGCCCGTACAACAGCTGCCAGCCCGGTGACAAACAGGGCAAGGATAAACAGCAATAAAATCGAGGGACGTTTCATGCCTGTCAATGTATAGAAATACGAGGAATTGTCCAGATTTTAGCGCGCAACCAGCACATAAAAGAAGTGATAATCATCAGATTGAAGCTCATGAATACAGAATATTGTTTTGCCCTTCACTTCCGGAGCAAGAGAAGGGACACCCAAATAAGCGCTGACGTCGGAAACACCTTCAACGGCGGAGCCTGAGCTGGAAGGGAAAGTACGCGTAGCCGAATAAGGCAGGATGTCAGGCGATAAATCAGCGATTTCTGGTGGCAACCCGCTTGGGTTTTTGACTCCTTGCTGGTTGTTCAGCATCAAACATGCTTCTTTTGGTACAAGGGTGTGCAGAAAAACCTCCGCCTTATCGTCCGTTCCCACATCATTGACGCGAAAGAATCCCAAAACCCCATATTCAGTGGCCCCTTGCTTTTCTGACATTTCGGGCGGAACTTCATACTTTAACCCTCCGCCTTTACCACGGAATACACCACAACTTCTGTCTGCAGGTGCGTTAGGGTTCTGATAATATCCGGCAGTGTCCCAATTTAATAAAGTTGGCACATCAAAATCCAGTTGACCCAAATGGCATCCATTTGTCACCATCATATAATTGACGGCGCTTTCCATCCGTCCGGCGTAATCCAATATCTGTTGCAATTGCACGTTTATCCGTTCGCTATCCACATTATCAGATGCGCGTTCCGAATTGGATAATGACATGGTCAAAACCGCAATCAGACCGATCGCGGCCAGAATAATAAACATGACATTGCCGGACTGTTGGTTTTTCATCGCGACACCACCACATGATAAAAGATGTATTTCCCCAAACTGTTACTGGCCAAAAAACATCCTGTAGGGCGGCCTTTTAGAACAACAGCCTCACCTGCACCGTCGCCGCCAATTGTAAATGACGGAGCATTAAATCCATCAGAATTAGGCAGACGATCGGGGTAGCTTTCATCCGCATTCGCGGGGACATTCAAACTTGCAGCCGCCGAAAAATCAGGCGGGTTGCCCGACGGGTTCTCTCCATCCAAAATGCCGTTGATATGGTAGCAAACATCCTGGTTGACAAAGGTTGTCATGATCAGGTCCGATTGGCCATTTGCCCCCACTTCGGAGACCTCAAGATTTGAATGAAAATTGTATTCGGTACCGCCTTCAACGCCTGCGCTTTGTGGGGGAACCTGATAAGCCGCGCCACCACCCGCGTTGTCAAAAATGTGACAGCTGTTATCAGGGCGCGATAGTGTGTTCTGGTAATATCCGGTTGTATCAAAATCTTCTCTATCCTCGTGGTCAAAGGATATTTCCGCTAAAGTGCAATTATTGACCAACATCACCTTTTCAATGGCGCGGTCAATATCGCCTGCATGGCGCAAGATTTCAGAAGCTTGCATATATGCGTTTTGGCTGTCCGTATTCTGATCCAGAATATCCGATGTGCTGACAACGGTATAGGTCAGCATCCCTAAAAGGACGATGGTTACCAGAATAATAAAAAGTGCGTTTCCCCGATCACTCATGCGACCATTGTACGCGAGAAGATTTAAGAAGTCATTATCCGAAATTCTGTCATCTTGTCAGGATGCGCGCATAACCGCGCCTAGAAAACAAAGAAATCACATTTCGGGCAGATGTTCGGCATAGAGGTCATATTCATCGGCGTCTACAACCTCGACCGCGATGAAATCACCCTGTTCAATGTCATCCATATCTGTTGCAACATAGACCACACCATCAATTTCCGGCGCATCAGCAGTGGAACGTGCGATCACGCCCTCTTCGGTCACTTCATCCACCATGACAATGATTTGCGTGCCAATTTTAGCGGCCATGCGGCGCGCACTTATTTTTTGCTGGTGCGCCATAAAGCGGTTCCAGCGATCTTTTTTAACTTCCGGTGGGACTTGGGGCAGGTCCAACGCCTCAGCGCGTGCGCCTTCGACAGGTTCATATTCAAAGCAACCGACACGGTCCAGCTCAACCTCGTCCAGCCAATCCAGCAAAAATTGAAAATCCTCTTCCGTTTCACCGGGGAAGCCGACAATAAATGTTGAGCGGATGGTCAGATCCGGGCAGATTTCGCGCCATTTCTTGATGCGGTCTGCTGTTTTGTCAATTTTACCGGGACGCTTCATGTGGCGCAGCACATTGGGGCTGGCGTGCTGAAACGGGATATCCAGATACGGCAGGATTTTGCCTTCTGCCATCAGCGGGATGACCTCGTCCACATGTGGGTACGGATAAACGTAGTGCAGGCGCACCCAAACGCCCAACTCGCCCAAAGCCTCGCACATATCATAAAAGCGTGAACGATAGGCTTTGTCATTCCAGCGGACATCCTGATATTTAATATCCACGCCATAGGCGCTTGTGTCCTGGCTAACAACCAGCAGTTCGCGGACACCGGCCTTAACCAGACGTTCGGCTTCTCGCATCACATCATCTAGCGGACGGCTTTTTAAACGCCCACGCAAATCGGGAATAATGCAAAACGAACATTTGTTGTTACACCCTTCCGAAATTTTGAGGTAGGCGTAATGGCGCGGAGTCAGCTTAATTCCCTGCGGCGGAACAATATCGACATAGGGATCGTGAACGGGCGGCAGCGCTTCGTGCACGGCCGAAATCACAGATTCATAGGCCTGTGGTCCTGTAATCGCCAGAACGTTGGGGTATTTCTTGCGAATGACTTCGGGGCGCGCGCCCAGACACCCGGTCACAATCACCTTGCCGTTTTCATTCAGGGCATCACCAATAGTTTCCAGCGATTCATCACGTGCACTGTCAATGAACCCGCAGGTATTGACGATGACCAGGTCCGCCCCATCATAGGAATGGGACAATTCGTATCCTTCGGCACGCAATTGAGTGATGATCCGTTCAGAATCTACCAGCGCCTTGGGACAGCCCAAAGATGCAAAGCCGATTTTTGCGGCTTGTTTGGTGCCGGATTTTGTGTTTTCTTGTGATTTCATATGTGTTTCCATATGCGCGTTTTAACCCAGATTCACACGAATTTGCAAGGAAAATATTATGCAAAAGGTTCTTAGTCCATCGCAAATTCAAGACCGCATTCTCTATCAGGACAGCTCTATCATCGTCCTGAACAAGCCCCCGCATATTCCGGTTCATCCCGGGCCCAAGGGCGGTGAAAACCTGGAAGACTACCTGCCCCATTTGCAGTTCCACATCAGTCAGCCCCCCGCCCTTGCCCACCGGCTGGACCGTGACACGGCGGGATGCCTGATTTTGGGCCGTCATACCAAAGCTTTGAAAAAAATGGGCCGTTTGTTCCGTGAAAATTCTGTCCAGAAAACCTATTGGGCTGTTCTTGAAGGGGAATTGAAAGATGATCAGGGCGTAATCAACCTGCCCCTTTCCAAACGGTCCAAGGATAAACGCAGCTGGTGGATGAAGGTCAATAAAGAAGAAGGCAAGGAATCCATTACCGAATACGAGGTCCTGGGCCGTGGCGATGGCATGACGTGGGTTGCCTTTTATCCCAAAACGGGCCGCACACATCAATTACGCGTTCATGCACAGGCCATTGGCCACCCGATAATTGGGGATGCGATCTATGGCAATGGCCCGAAACACAGCCCCGTCCCGACACTCGACCTTTTGGCCCGGCGCGTTGTTTTCAACTATCAGGATAGCAAAGAGCCCATTGATGTTGCCGCACCGCCGCCACCGCACATGATGGGCCATTTGGAAAAATGCGGCTATGAAAACGATTTAAATATTTAGGATTAGGCGCTTTTGATTGTGGCCTGTTTACGGATAAATTCACCATAGGAAACAGGCAGCTTTACAGCCCCCTGACGAAACCATTTTTCCTGATGAAGGGTGCTTTCCCCGTTTTTCGAACAACTCGGAATATTCAGCAGAAAACCATCATCCAGATTCGCAAAATAGATACAGGAATAACGTTCTTTTAAAATGCCGTTTTCATTTTTAAAACCGTGGCGGGTGGCCTGAAATTTATTGTCGGTTAGAACCGTAAGCGCCCGCCCGGACATCAATAAAACCTCATCCACCTCTGTCCTTACGTTGACAACAACCCCATCCGGGCGCGTCACATCCAGGCCACGCCCCGAACCTTTGACCAGTGTGAATAAACTGTAGTCCGTATGAGGTTTGGACTGCCCTTGCATATGATAGGCAAGCATCCTTAAACGGTTGGCACTCGGGTTTGCCGCTTGAGAGAATGCCTCGCGCAGGCTTTGATCATGTGGAAACAAATTGCGCATAATATCATTGGCA
This sequence comes from uncultured Alphaproteobacteria bacterium, assembly GCA_964013525.1. GTDB lineage: Bacteria > Pseudomonadota > Alphaproteobacteria > Micavibrionales > CSBR16-224 > CATLPD01. The sequence goes on from CAXGXG010000009.1 coordinate 5,992, forward strand.
ATGGCTTGCATGTCTTGATAGGCTTTTTTATCATAGCCTGCCAATCGCGGATCACCTCTATTGTTTTGAAATGCATGCGCCGTCAATACCTGACTGGTTTTCCCGCTGGCTTTATCGTTAAAACACTGTCGCATTTTTGAAAAGAGCGGAAAAAAAGATTGGTTATCCAATCCCTTTTTATAAATTTTTACGCATCCATATGTTTTTAACGCATCTTCAATTGCGCGATAGGTCTTCGCATCCCCACGCAACAAATCACGTCCCTTTATGATGGGTATTTGATCAGCCTCACCCATTCTTTTGCGGTGCAGATTTGCGTGTCTTGGTTTTGGGATCAGATGCCACTGCATCTATCTTCAGACCAATTTTCTTGGCTGCGCGTTTCAGCGATGCCGCGCTCAATTCCTGAAGCTTGGGCGTGCGTGTCCATAACAGCGCACAACGGATTTTCTTGTCCGGATAAACCTGCTGCATAACATGCTGATAGGCCGCCATTTGAACGGCATACAAGTCAGGGACATCCTTTAGCGTATCCGGAATTTTCGCATTACTTTTGTAATCTATAATCCAAACTTCATCATTGGTGACCACCAAACGGTCAACTTGGCCGTTCAACTGATGCATAACTCCGTTGACCTCAACCAGACCCGTCACTGTAACTTCGGCCTTTGAATTTTTTCCAAAAATAAAATCGTATGTTTGATCATCCAAAATATCTTTGACTTGGGTCCAGATTTCTTTTTGTTGTTTTGCCGAAAAATTGAAATCGGACTGCGCCAAGAATTTTTTGGCTGTTTCATCGCGCTTAGTTTCTTTTACGCGCGGTAAAAATTCCAACAGATTATGCGTTGCGTTTCCGCGTTGAAAAACATCAAAACTTTTTTCATCAACGTTTAAGGGTGAAGGCCATTTGCGTTCTGTGTTGTCATTGGCGCTTTTTTGTTCTTTTAAGGCCTGCGACGGAGTAAAGGACGGGTACGCTTCTTTTTCCGGTTTGGGCGGAATGCGCGCCCAATCCGGAAGCGTCGTTTTCTTTTGCCTGTCGCGGGCTTTTAACCCATCCGGCTGCGGCTTTTCAGCCTGTTCAGTCCGCAGGGTAATGACAGGATCAAAATCATCATCCTTTTGGGCATTTTTTTCATCGCGCGTTTCAGGCTCAGAATAGGTAATCGCCTTGCCGGCATTATCAATCAAACCTTTTTTGATCAGATTGTACCAGGACATGTCGCGAACATCTTTCCGGTTTTGATATCCATAGACATGCAAACGGTCGGCGGCACGCGTCATCGCGACATACAACAGGCGCTTGTATTCGTCATCACGCTCTTTTTCAATTTTCTCTTTTTCAATTTTGAAAACTGCATTTTCCTGGCCTGTTGATGCCACCCATAATGGCACTTTGCGGTCTTCCATCGGCCACAACAAACGTGGGCGGGCGGCAACGTTGTCGGATGGAACGCCCATCGTGTCCGCCATAATGACGACCGGGGCTTCCAATCCCTTGGCCCCGTGAACTGTCATGATGCCAACCTTGGGCTCAGCAGTTTCCAGGTTCATTTCACGCTTGATTTCAGCCTCGCCTGCATCCAGCCAGCGGATAAAGCTTTGCAGGGACGGCGGGTTGTCTTTTTTGAAACGCTCCAGCGCATTCAGGAATTCGACCATCGGATCTTCGGCTTCGTTGCCCAAACGTTTGTAGATTGCGGACAGGCCGGATTGGTCACTGGCCGGACAGCTTTGGAACAGAATATCGGAATAGAAACTGTAGAGGTTTTTACGCTCCAGTTTTTCCTGTAAAGCATGCAGGTATTCATAGGCCTGCTTGTACGGTGCATTCGCCTTGGCGCGGCTAGCGGCTTTTTTCTCCAGCCTTTCCCACAATGTTTCATCACGACCCAACGCCAGGTTTTCAAGCTGTTTATCCGTCAAACCGATCAGCGGAGATTTTAGAACAACAGCCAGTTTGTAATCATCGGACGGGTGCAACATAACCTCGCCCAGCGCCAGCAAATCTTTGACAGCCAGTTGTTCGCTCAAAACCATACGATCAACACCGGCGACGGGCACTTCACGCTTTTTCAGCGCGCGCACCAAATAATTGACAAATTCGGAACGTCTGCGCACCAAAATCATAATGTCGCTGGGGATCATGGCGCGGTTGCGCGATTCCAAATGTTCGCCACTGTCCAGCCAGTTTTTAATGCGTTCTGCAATTTCTTCGGCCATATCCAGGCTGGTTTCCTGAATGTCTTCCATTGTGTCCGGCAAAGACCAGGGCTCGATATCTGATTTCGCGGACCTGCCGATCATGGGGGGATTGACCTCGACCATTCCGGCCTGGCCCTGTCGATAGGAAACATGTTTGATCTTTGTTTTTTCATCCGCTTTCAGGCCATTAGCAGCCTCAGGGTTTTTGAAAACGGCATCAACCGCCTGCAAAACCGCAGGTGTTGAACGGAACGTAATATCCATATCCACGTCTCGCCAGGTTCCTCCGTTTGATTTCACCAGCGTTTCAAAGAATTTTTTCCGGCGCATAAATTCATGAGGGTCGGCCCCCTGGAAACTGAAAATCGATTGCTTTTCGTCTCCCACTACAAAAATAGTTTTTTCCGCGCCCTTCCCTGGGTTGGCATAAACGCCCTTCATAAGGGCTGCAACGATTGCCCATTGGTTGGGGCTGGTGTCTTGGGCCTCATCCACCAAAATATGGGACAGCTCGCCCGAGATTTTATCTAAAACCCAGTCCGCGCGTTGATCATCGGCCAGAAAAGCGCCCGCCTTAGCAATCAGATCATCGTAATCCAGATAATTCATGGCTGCTTTTCGGGTTTCATAGGATTTGAGGATAGCATCCCCCAACGTCAAAAGAGAACGGGTTCCGCGTGCCACATTTGCTGTCCGAATCTCTTCTTGAATATGGACAAGTCGGCGGGCTTCTTCTTCCATGACATCAATAATGCTTTCGCATTTTTTGGTCGCCAGGGTTTTGCGCTTATTGCCGTCTGCCGTCAAAAACAGCGCTGAATATTCTTCAAACATCAAAAGGCGTTCTTCGGCACTGGCCTCTAACCACACTGTCAAAACTTCCGCTTTTTTGCGGTCTGTTTCAGATCCAGCCATCATAACCGTCACAGCCTCTTTCAGCCCGTCAATGTCAGGGCCATCAATCACTGAACCGCCGTCGCTTGCACCTGTCATGTATCGAATGTCAGCACCGGACAGTTCCGGATCAATATCCAGATAGGTATGGACGGCATCAATCGTATCCGACAACCCGCCATGATCATCAAGGATACGGCGAAATTTTTTACGATTGCCGACAATTTCCCTGACCAGACCGATAAAGGCATCTTCGCCGACTTCGGGCGTAATGGCCTGAACAGCAGCCGCCAGATCACTGTTCGGATTCATTTCAACTGATTTTAAAATTTCCGCCTGCGCGTCGCGCAACAAATTTTGAGAGTCTTCTTCATCCATAACGCTAAAGGATGGGGTCACACCTGCTTCAATCGGGAATTTCTGAATAATTGTCTGGGCCAGGGCGTGAATGGTTTGGATTTTCACCCCTTCGGGTGCCTCAAGAAAACGCGCAAACAAACGTGTTGCCCGGTCCTTGGTCGCGGTATCGGGCTTTTTGCCTGTCAGTGTTTTCAGCCGCTTTTCCAGCTCGGCCTCTTGACAGGTTGCCCATACGCTCAATTCGCGCCGGATCCGCTTTTGCATCAGGGCGGCAGCTGCCGTTGTAAAGGTGACACACATGATGTCTTCGGGGGCATTTCCATCCAGCATTAAACGCAATACGCGATCGGTCAGAACCTTGGTTTTACCTGTGCCGGCGTTGGCGGTCAGCCATACGCTCGCACCTGGGTCGGATGCCTTTCGTTGTGGCAGATCCGGGTTCAGCGTTTCAGATTTTGCATTGAAATCTTTTTTCGTTGTCTTTTGCTTGCTCATTTCTTGGGCCCGCCTTTCTTGCGGCGCGGCGCCTTGGGCGCGGCCTTCTTTTGAATTTTTTGATCCAGGTCCTTACCAATCCCATAGCCCCATTCGAAACTGCGGCTGAGATGGTCATAAGGCAAATAGCGCGGCATGACAGCCGGACGCGGCGTAGTCAAATAAGGGGTGTCTTTTTGCGCAAACCAGCTAAGGAGTTTGGTCAGCCCCTCTAGCGCCTCAGCCTGCAGGCGGTCGACATCTTCAATCTGGGTCACCTTACCCGCGGGGCGCCCACCTGATAATTTCCAATATTCGATCATTCCGACATCTTTGGCATCAATGCCATCGAAACCGCCGGACAGGGCGATTAACGCCTCCAGCGTCAACTGGGGAGACAGGCCGTTTTCCACATCGCGTTTGCTGGGCACACCGCCGGTTTTGTAGTCAATGATTGAAAGACTGTCATCCATCAGACCATCAATGCGGTCAGCAATCGCAGTCAAAACAAATTTGCCGTGTTCCGTATCGATATTCAAACGACCGGGCACCTCGGTCTTGAGGGTGCGGGCAAACCCTTCACGGGCGCGTTCATAATTGACAAACCATTCGGCCATACGTTCAAACCGCGGCCACCAGAAAGCACGAACGGACGGGTTGTCCATACGCTGCTCAAAAGCCTTTTCACCGATTTCAATCAGTCTTTCATAGGCATCATCAGGCATTGTTTTCGGATACGCTTTTTTAAAGGTTTCCAATGCTTCGTGGATGATGTTTCCCCGCTCTGCAAAACTGGGGTCCGCATCGACAGGATCCTTGGGGTAGAGCTTTAAGATATGGCGCGCATAGACCGCATAAGGATCACGTAACAATTTTTCAATTGCGGATACGGAAAATTTCCGCGGACGTGCATTTGCGGGCGGGCGCGGCGCGGGTGGATTGATCGGCTTTACCTTGGCCGGCCTGTGGAGCGCCGCGTTGATATCCAGGATTTTGGACTTGGGCTGTAGTTTATCCTGAATACCAAGACCCGTTAAGACCGTTTCAAGCCGTGTTAAAAAGGGTGAAGATACGGTCGGCGCGGTATCATTACGTTCCGCACGCGTCATGACCGTATTTTTATTGGAGACCGCCTGTACAAAGTCAAAAGCCGCATTGCCGATTTCGGTTTCAATCGGCAGCAAGCCCAGCTTTTCACGAAGTTCGGGTGACAACCAAAACTTCTCGCGCTTTTTACCCGGCCAGTTTTCCTCGGCCAGTCCTGCAACAATATTAATGTTTGCACGCGCCAGATGGGCGTCTTCAGGGGTTAGGATTTTGATACGCGGGTGCGTTTCACATTTATAAAGCGTGCGCGACAGATGATCCTGCACAAACGAAAGGTACTCTGCCCCCGTCATGTCCGGCATGGTATCCGCATATTGCAACAATCCGCTGAAAAGCTTTTGCGCGGCTTTGCCCTGCTCGCCCGACCAAACCAGGTCTGCACCGGGATTCTCCTTTGTTTCGGCCAAGGCTTCCATCATGCGTATGTGGTTTTCCGCCAAATCTTTAAAGGCCACTTTTTCGCCGGATTCAAACGTTTTGTAATAATCACCAATACGTGCCTGAAACTGTGTCAGCCACTCTTTTAACTCGGCATAGGTCGTGTCCAACGCTTCGCGGCGCTCTTCAGATTTGATGCGTCCGGCGACCGCATTGAACGATGCTGTCAACGACCGATTCAAACCGTCAAAACCCGGCCACGGTCGCGGCCCGCGCAGGGCAAGGTCTTCAAGGTCAGCTGTAAATTTGCGGGTGATCTTAGGATCCTGCCCGATCGACGTGAATGGAGACTTTAAGAGGTCCAGCAGGGCAACAGGTCCCATTTGGGTTGATGCCATTTTCACACTTGCACAAATGAACCGCCCCAAGGGTGTTTCCAACAATGGCAAGCCACCTTCAGGTGCGGCATTAATGCCCCAATACTGCAGACGCGATGCAACACGCGCGGCAAGATCTTTGTTAGGCGTGATCAACGCACCTGTGGTATCAGGCTTCTCCAGCATTTCGCGGAATTTTAACGCGATCGAGCTGGCTTCTTCCTGCGGGGTGCCTGCCACAATCAAATCCATTCCTGTCAATGCAATCGGATCAATTTCAAAATCCTGCGGTTCTTTCTTTTTCGCAAGAGGTGAGCCCTTGGGCACCACCTTGGCTGACGGGCGCAATTTGGACTTATCAAAAACATTCAAGCGTTTCCATTTGTGCGTTGTTTCAGATGGACGCATGGTTTCACGCAACAGTTTTAGACGTTCCTTGGCGCGCTGTGAATGTGTAGAGGGTGTGGTTCCGTACCAGTATTGAACACGCGAACGGTTAACGTTCAGGCGGTCCAAAAGCTTCTTATGCTCAAACTGCGGGTGGGCAGGTCCAATGGTTTTCCAGCTTTCGCCCATTTCCAAATCCAATCCTTGGAAAAGGATGCGCACATTCCGCCCCTGCGTACGGTTCAACGTTGCCATCAGCTCACGCGTTCTGTGAGATGTGCGGGTAAACCCGCCAAAGATCAGCGGCATGGAAACGCTTCGGTTTTCCAGATAGCTTTCTAGCATGCGTAAAACTTTATTTTGGCGCTCCTGACGGTCAAGAACCCCACGCGATTGTTTATAGGCAGGCCAGCTGTCTGTGACGATTTTCAAAAGGTTCTGGGTTTTTTCCAGATCACCTGCAAAATCCTCTACCTGAATGGTGGACAGTTTTTTCAACGGCACTTCTTGGGCATGAAGTTCATCAATAAATTGTCCCAGTTCGCGGGCCAGACTTGCCGCATTGCTGACGGAGTCTGCGGTTTCCGGATGTTTCAAAATTTCGCGCGTCAAAAACATTTCACGTTCAATCGCGCTGACCGCAGGGGGAAGAGCCAAAGTTTTTTCGACCATTTGTTCATCATCTGCCAGGCGCAGGGATAAAACATCATCATCTAGCCCGTCGAGGGTGACGATCTGCGGCAGAATGATCGGCTTTCCATTATTATGTTGCTGCAGTTTTTGTTTCAGGATGCGGCACGCCATCCGGTTGGGCAGGACAATGCCATAGTCCTGCAGGGACAGCGGATTTGACTGTGTCTCGCTAAGAAGCCTGCGCGCCAGCATATCCAAAAAGTCAAAATCAGATGGAATGTTATAAAAGCGTGCAGACATAGTGCTCCTAAAAGAAACAATGTTTAAAAAATGTTTTGATTAACATATTTAATAGCCTTCCCAAGGGGTAAGAGTCAATGTTCTTTTCATATTTCTGACATGATTTCATTGCCTTACCCTTCGTCTGGCGCAACACCCTGCCCTTGGTTTTGCGGGGCATTCAAGGCAAAGCCCTGACAATCGGCAAAAATGGCTGGACGCGGGGGTGCAAAAACTTTATTTTATGATCCAAACGCATTTCAAGCTGAGATTAGGAACGCTGGATTTATGTCTGAAGAAACAAAGGCTGTTAAACGCCCCCTGTCCCCACATTTGCAAGTTTACAAACCGCAATTGACATCTATGATGTCGATCGGTCACCGGATCACAGGTTTTGCCCTGTCGGTCGGTTTGATCATTCCGGTTCTGTGGCTGGTTTCACTGACAAACGGGCCAAGCGCCTATGCGGAGTTCCACGAATTCATGCGTGGTGGTTGCGGCCTGATCCTGATTTTCGGGTGGGTCTTTTCCCTTTGCTATCATTTGTTAAACGGCCTGCGCCACCTGATGTGGGATGCGGGTCGCGGGCTTGATTTAAAAAGCACCTATGCAACCGGATGGGCTGTTGTGATCCTCAGCATCATTCTAACAATCCTGATCCTTTATTCCGGCTTTAACCTTTAAGGATAAAAACATGCCTTATATTCAAAACGATGAAAATTCGATCCGTTCTTCATTGGCACGCGCGCGCAATCATGGCAGTGCCCGGGGCGGCACACATCACTGGTGGCTGCAACGCCTGACAGCCATTGCATTGGTTCCTCTTACAATTTGGATGCTCTTCAGTCTGCCACACATTGTTGACCCATCCTTCAGCCGCGCTGTTGAATGGTTGGAAAACCCGTGGTCAGCCGTTGGATTAGGCCTGTTTTTAATCATTGCATTTTACCATGCGGCTTTGGGGCTGCAGGTGATTTGGGAAGACTACCTGCACAACAAAGCCTTAAAACTTGCTGTCATGCTGATCACAAACTTCGGCCTTTTCTTCCTTGCCGCAACAGCCATTTACGCGCTTTTAATGATCACGCTGAAAACCGACCCGTTTGCCATGTCCGGCATTGAAAATGAAGCCGCCTCAACCCTGACAAACACACCTGAAAATCCATCAGATATGGGAGTTCTGACCTATGAACAGTAAAGTAAACCCCTCATACGAAGTTACCGACCATTATTATGATGTGGTTGTCGTTGGCGCCGGCGGTGCCG